>CAMDDI010000226.1 GCA_945890905.1 Bacteriovorax stolpii | reverse complement strand
AACAACTGGTCAGGACGCTGACTCATGAGCTAGGTCACTGTGCAGGACTGGATCATCCTCAGGAAACCAGACACGCTATTATGTCTTATTTTGCCGACAGTAAAAAACTTCGTTTGATGATGGATGATAAAATGGGCCTGGTTCATATCTACCCTAAAGCTGGAGTAAATATGAAAGAGCGGGCAACTTTTGGTCTGGGCTGCAGCCGTAACTAAATATCTTAACTATCTGCGGTAGCTAGAAGGAATTGATGAGCGTTTTTTAGAAAAATATGTGAATGAGTATTACTCAATGGGAGATTTTTTTTGACTGGTGGGGAGCTTGCAGTCATGACGATGCTTGATTCTGCAGTTCGTTTTGTGCCTGGAATTTTGGGTAATAAGTTATCTTAAGTAAGAGAGTTTTGTAAGTTCAAGCAAGTTTGTTTCAAGGGGGGGAGACCCTAGATGCAGGCATGGATGGATATAGCTCTAATTCAGGCTATCCTTCGGTTCTCAACTGGTGCTAAACACTCTTGTGCGGCCGACGCGGCTTTCAGCGGAGGGGTTTTTATTGCTGAAGCTCCCACTCGTATTGAAGCTCAAGTCTATGCAGAAAAACTATGTATGGAACAAACTGGAAATGCTCAGATGCACTGTCGTACTAATACATGCAGCACTATTCAGCTGGCGATCATCGGAAGCGATGGAGTTAATTTAAGTGATGTCTTTGGAAGAGTGAAGGCAGAGAGAATTCTTAACCTTGAAAGAGAGATCAAAGTGATCGAAGAAAAACTGGCCAACCCACGTATCGATGATAAGACTAAAGCAAAACTTACTCGAGAGTTAAGTAAAAAAACTGAAAAGCTTATTGAATTAAAAACAAACTAATCCCTTATACTTAAAATAGCAAACAGAGTCGCTAAGACAACTCCGTTTTGAATAACAATGTAAACACTCTGAAGTGAAAAAAGCTAACTTAAGCTTTAGCCGCTAATTAATTTGCTATAGCTTAAAAAGTAAGCCTCTTAGGATTATTAATCCTAAGAGGCTTTCATTTATGCGAGGACTGAAAATTTTTTGGATATTGAACTCAGTAAGGAACAGTTTCTATTAGATTGTTCAGGAGACCTTGAAAACAACAACTCAATTGTCGGTTTTCACTTGTTGGATGGAGATACATACTACTTTTCATATTATCGTCGTGTTTGGCCAATGTTCGTATTGTTATAGACGAGTAACATGGACGACAAATGTAGGAAGGAGTGGCCTGCCCCATTTATCCGCCTACAGACCGGTGATAAATGTAAGGCTTACTTTTCTAAGGATTGTGACTTACCTAAAAACTATTGGGGTGGAGTTACTCCAGGAATCTAAGTCAGTCGGTGGTTGCAATTTGTTTACACTTTTGCCAGAAATGGCTAACTAATGCCAAAATGAGTAAATCAGAATAATACCTTTAATCTCTTAGTACGGTCTTCCCGAATCCCATGGTGAAAATTCTTCGAAGGTAACATATCTGCGACTCGAGCAGTTCACTTCATAATAATAGTGAGACGAATAATAATTTCGCTGAGAATAACGAGTGGTCACACATTGCTGACTTTCCACCACGACCATTCTTCTTTCATTGATCCATTCTGTTTGGCAGAAAGGATTGAGATGCGGATAGTAGCTATGAGCATCGGCCATTTCTACTAATCCCCAAAGTGTAAGAATTCTTCCTCCAATCTGCATACCCTGACCTACATTGCGAGTCGTCTCATCATTTGAGGCACCGAGAATAATTCCCCCAACAGTGACTACTGCACCGAGAATGGCCCGATTTCGTCCACGTCTTTGCTGCTCTTGTTTATCTAAAGCATAGTTGGCCTGGGCCAGATCAAAAGCATTCATGTCACAGGTTGTTTGGGTGGTGATCTCAGAATTTCGGGTTAAAACGGTTGAGTTATAAACTAAGGGATCTACGGCATAGTTCTCTGAGAAATTTTCAAAACGACCAAAAGTATAGGCCTCTTTAGTGACCTCACATCGGCGATAGTTGATTCGATTATTAATGTTAGAGCAATTAATCAGAGTAGGTGCATTTTGGGAAATCTCCTGGGCAAGACGCAGACATTCATTTTGTTTTTTAGAAAATGTCCGACAATCCACAGCGTATCCATAATTCTCAAAAGTCGGGCGCTGCTGCTTTTGAAGATCCCGGCAAAGGTTAGCGTTGCGGGACTTGCTATAGATGGTGCAATCATAAATAGGAAGGTGTGCGCGATCACTTAAGTCTGTCTCATAGGTATAGACCTGGCCGTAGGCAGGAAGCAAGTTTAAGAGGGCCGTGAGGATGAAGAATAAAAATTGCTTTGGTTTCATATGAAGACTCCTTAATAGGGCAATCTTAGTATGAGTCAGTCTGGGCCAGGCGAGAGGGTGTAAAAAGGGTACTGGCCGTCTAAGTTCTAGACAATGAACGCTCTTTCTTTTTAAGATAATCCCACATCTTTTACTCCCAAGGGTCTATATGTCTTCTGATAAAACCACAGAATTCTTAAGCATTGCCGCTCAATTTAAACTAGGTCACCTGGTGACAGAAAGTTTTCACCCCAAAACGACTCATCTTTCAAAACTTGTCAAAGAGAATGTCAAAGAGGCCCACTCACTTCTTCAAGAAGTCGATCGTGATGCCTTAAGTATGATGAAGGCCAAAGAAGGGGAGCTCTTTGAGTTGGCACAAACGATTCAAAATACTCTTAAAGCTGGTAACAAAGTATTCATGTGTGGTTGTGGGGCCACAGGTCGCCTTTCACTTGTTTTAGAGACCCTTCATCGTCAGCAGTATGGTGATACCGGAAAAGTTTTTTCTTTCATGGCCGGAGGGGATTTCGCCCTTATCAAGTCTGTGGAGAGTTTTGAAGACCGCACAGATTTTGGTGAAAAGCAGCTCATGGAATTGGGCTTTGGCCCTCATGATCTGCTCCTAGCTTCCACTGAAGGGGGAGAAACTCCGTTTGTGATTGGGGCCTGCAATAAGGCCGCTGCTTATTCTGATAATTCTCCTTATTTTTTATACTGTAATCCGGATGATGTGCTCATGCCGATAAATCGCTCAAAAGAAGTGATTGAGAATTCACGGATCAAAAAAATCAATCTCACTGTTGGACCCATGGCCATCTCTGGCTCAACTCGTATGCAGTCTTCTACGGTTTTGATGTTGGGAATAGGAGTTGGACTTCTCTACGAGCATAAAGATGCCCAGGCCTTCAAAGAATTCTACCAGGATTTTCTTCGTCGGCTAACCCTCACTGATTATTCTTCCCTCGCTTCTTTGACCACCCTTGAAGCCAATCTTTATTTAGAAAAAAAATATCTCAATTACTTGGCCGATCCCCATCTGGCCATCAGTATTCTCACGGACACCACGGAGCGATCTCCCACTTTTTCTCTAAGAGCTTTTGAGAATAATCTTGAGTCTTCATCTGAGCGCAGCCTGAGCTATCTCTTTATTCCCGAAGTGAGCACATCTGCCGAGGCCTGGACCAAGCTCCTATGGCGAAAGCCTCGGGCCTTAGACTGGAATGAGCTTGATGGCAAAATTTCTCATGAAAAAGTCATGGGATTTGATATCTCAGAAGCTGGACTTAAAAAACGCTCGACCAGCATTCCAACTGAAAACTTCATCATAAGTTATGCGCAGGGGAGGGTGAGTTTTCAATGTCAAAGCGAGAAAGTTACTTTTGAATGGGGAAGAGAGCCTTTGATGAATCACCTCATGGTGAAGATGCTCCTCAATGCTCACTCAACTCTGATTATGGGGCTTCTAGGCCGTTATGAAGGCAATGTAATGACCTGGGTGAGACCGAGTAACAATAAGCTCATAGACCGCGCAACACGCTATATTTTGCAGCTCTTAAAACAAAAAAATAAAACCGCTTCTTACGAAGCCGTTGTTGAGAAGATTTTTGCTGAAGTTGAGATTCTCAATGAAAATGAACCGGTTGTGCTGCGTGTTTTAGAAAAATTATAGATTACGCATCGCTTCGACGGCGCGAAAAATTTTGTGATTGACGTGTCCGTATGTTTTCCGTATTCTTGTTCCATGGATGTGAAATCTCTCTCTGACAAATCACTTTTGGCCCACACTTTCAGTCTTGCCCAAAAAGAGCGAGAGATTCTCATGTCGATTTTAAATCACCTCAGAGAAATTGACCGGCGAAAGCTTTATGCAGAACTCCAGTGCTCAAGTCTGTTTGATTATTGCGTGAAGGTTTTGAAATATTCAGAGGGACAGGCCTCTAGACGCGTTAGTGCCGCAAGACTTCTCAGAGAGATCCCTCAAATTAGTAAGCACATTGAAAGTGGTGAGATTAATCTTACCCAGCTTAACCAGGCCAAAAGTTTTTTTCATGAAATGCAAATTCAAAAACCTTCAGAGAAAGTTGATATCATTCTCAAACTTTCAGGCAAGTCCACTCGTGAGAGTGAGAAAATGCTTTGGGAGATGAAATCAGATGACGCTCCAAAGAGAGTGACCATCACTCTTAAAGAAGAAAGTTATGAACAGTTAAAAAAGGTCCAGGGTTTGAAGTCACATAAAGCTGTGGATATGGACTCTCTTATTCTCCTCATGTGCGATGAAGTTTTAAAAATCTGGGATCCGACTGTAACTAAACGACAAGGGAAGGGATCTCAACCTCAGTCACGCTACATATCAGCTGCACTCAAGGCCACAGTTTGGAAGAAAGATTCAGGAAAATGTCGAAACTGTGGGGGGAAAAGCCGTTTGGAGATGGATCATATTAAGCCATTTGCACTAGGAGGATTAAGCATACAGGAAAATCTGAGATTACTTTGTCGTAATTGCAATCAAAGGGCAGGAATCAATATTTTTGGGCAAAGAGAAGAGATAAGAGCTAGAGTTTAAACTAACTTTTTTTCGTATCGTCTTTATCATCATCTTTCATGGCCTTCTTGAAATTCTTGATTGAATCTCCAAGAGAGCTAC
>CAMDDI010000225.1 GCA_945890905.1 Bacteriovorax stolpii | reverse complement strand
AATAAAAATGGCGACACATGAGCAAGAACTTAAAACTCACCCTGATAATCCTTGTTGCCTTCCAGGTTTTGGTCTCAGCGGGCTTTGAGCTTGCCCACGATGAAGCTTACTACTGGCTTTATTCTAAAAACTTGGCCTGGGGTTATTTCGATCATCCACCTTTTGTGGCCTGGACCATTAAGGCTTTCTCTTTTTTACCTCACTCTGAATGGGCCATTCGTTTAGGCTTTATCGTCTTGCAATTTGGAACTTTACTCATTTTATTAAGACTCATAGCGGACAAATTTCGCTGGTTGGCCACAGCTCTATTTTTTGCCTTTCCTCTAGCATCTTTTACCGGTCTACTCGCCTTGCCGGATATGCCTCTGCTCTTTATGACTGCTGTGTATTTATGGTGCTTGAAAAATTATCTGGAAGAAGATCAATCAAAAAATATAGTCCTGATGGGAATAAGTATCCCTGCTCTTTTGTATGCTAAATATCACGGAATCTTAATTGTTTTCTTCACTCTTGTCGCCCTCCCCAAGCTATTGAAACGTAAAAGTTTTTACCTTGTAGCATTATTATCTATCGTGCTCTTTTTCCCCCACATTTGGTGGCAATACGAGCATAATTTCTCTACCCTTCGTTATCATTTTCTTGAGCGACCAAGCTCTTCATTTAGCTTGGCACGTTCGGCAGATTTTTTATTAGTGCAACTCATCCTATCGGGGTTACTTGTAAGCCCTGTGGTGTGGTGGACTAGTCTTAAAAATAAATCCGCTGATGATTTTGAACGGGTACTTAAAACAATTGCTGCAGGGACAATACTGTTTTTTCTCTTCTCAAGTTTCTCTAAAAAAACAGAAGCAAATTGGACCATCTCTCTGGCTATTCCCCTTATCCTTCTGACTTTGAAATCCGAAATTTGGGAAAAGAAACTCTGGAGAAATCTGGCTTACGCTTCAGCTTTAATTTGTATCTTGGCCAGGTTGGTATTTGTATTTTCTCCAGAAACTTTACGCTTTCGTCGTTTAGCTGAATTTCACGGCTGGAAAGAATGGGCCAAGACAGTGCAGGCCAATTGTGAAGGAAGACCAATTCTCGCCAACACCTATCAGGTAGCATCAAAGCTTTCTTTTTATCTTAATCAAGAGATTCCCTCACTCAACTATCAATCTCGGCGCAATCAGTTTGATGTATGGAGATTTGATCTGAGCTATACGGATCAAAATGTTTGTTACGTCACCAATAAGAGTCAATTCCCAGGGGCAGATTTGATCTCACCAGATGGGCGAGTTTTGAAAGTAGTCACTGAAATAGACCTAAAATCTCTGCAGGATAAAGTCTACAGAGACCGATCGAATTAATCGGGCATCTTATTCCCATCTGCCCTTGAAATTTATACCCGAATACCGTTAAGTGAAGATATGTTTACCAAACTAAACCTTCAGAATTCTTACGATAAAGTTAAGTTCCTTGCGATCCTGCAATTCTTATTAGTTCTAATTGCATTTATCGCTGAAGCCTTGGCCACTAAATCGGTATTCTACTTTTCATTCATTTTTCAGTTTGTACTTTTGATTGTGGCCTATAACTTCTACTACAACGCTTTATCTAATCTTTTTTACTCCTATTGGAACATGTCACTGGTATTTGCCATTTACTATCTTATCTCCATGATTAGAAATTTTGTGGTCATCGATTATCCTATTATCGGTTTGCTCTTCCTCTTCAGTTTATTTTTCCTCATCACTGCTTGTTATATCATTTCTTCTCCACTTTATTTTCCACGGGTCAATTGGTGGGAGTACGATTTTAGATTCAGGGCCGATATCCGTTGTTGGGTCGAGGTTGAGGGTCATCAAGTCAGAGGGAGACTTTCGGATTTACGCCGAGGAGCCGCCTGCTTGGAGCTCTTTAACCATATGAACATTGGACACCCAGTAGAGATTAATTTAGAAATTCTCAATCAAAGCTTTACCCTTTTTGCAGAAGTGCGCTCAAAGCGAGAACCCATCATTGGCCGCTCAATTGTTTACGGTGTGAAGTTTGTGAATAACGATCTTGAGCAAAAACAGCGCTTAAAGCTTCTCACTAACTACTGGAAAGAGAGTAAGAAGATTAAAATCCGCAATAAGTTTTCTTCCGCGCAGAAATAATATGCAACTCACTCTTACCGATCATTTATGGTTTATGGGTTTAGCTCTCGAGCAAGCCGAGCTTGCTTTCCGCGCTCAAGAAGTTCCCGTAGGGGCCATTCTCGTTTCTCCCAACGGAGATATTCTTTCGCGACAGTTTAATTTAAAGGAATCCCACTTTAATCCCACCGCTCACGCAGAGATGCTCGCCATAGTTGAAGGATCTAAGAAGCTCCAGAACTGGCGACTCACAGACTGCACGCTGTATGTGACTCTTGAACCCTGTCCCATGTGTCTCACGGCCCTAGTCCAATCCCGCATTCGTCAGTGCATCTTCGGAGCTTTCGACGCCAAGGGTGGATCTCTGAGCCTGGGTTATCATCTCCATCAAGATAAACGCTTGAATCATCAATTCTCCATCATGGGCGGAGTCCGCCATTACGAATGCTCTCGCCTTCTCTCTCAATTCTTTAAAGAGCGCCGAACTTCATACAAAGTTAAGATCTAGGTTGTTTGACACTCTGGGCCCATGCTAATGTTTTCTTCGCTTGCGGAGATGTGTCAGAGCGGTCGAATGAGAACGCTTGGAAAGCGTTTAATGGTGAAAGCCATTCGAGAGTTCGAATCTCTCCATCTCCGCCATTTTTAAATATCAGTCGAACCCACCAACAAGCCAAGCAAAGTGCTCTCAAGTCTAGTGAATGCTTATAATTGTGATGTTTAACTTGGCTGCGCTTCACTTGTTAGAATCTCTACGAGCAACTTTTACGCGTCTTGAGAGTGATACGATTTGTGATATGCTTTTTAAGCATAGAATCGGAGTAGCTTATGCATTCCTTAGTTTTCTTTATACTTTGCCTGGGAACTCATTATGCACAGGCAGCCCAAGAAATTACCATGGAACCTCGCACAGGAGACTTACGTCCTCTTGTCGAAAGTTACATAAATGTGACGGAAAACGGATTAACTGGACGTGTGGAGTGCAAAACTCCTCCTACACCAATTGATCAGTCAGACTTTCAGAATGCGCTTTGCCGAGTAGTAGAATTCTCTCTAATAAATGGACACAACATTAGTAATCGAGATCTTTATCACTGCCATGTCGTTGCAGGTACTCAGGGACTGCGACGACAGAATTGGCAGGACATTCTTGAAAACTACCAAGGCTTACTTTGTCATGGGCACGAGTTGGATAATTTGCGAACTTTCCAGCAAGGACGTGACAATACCAATATCGTCAGTTTGGGGAGTTCATACGGACCGCGGTACCTGGGAGTGCCTTTTACTGCAAATATTCGTGATTTAGCTCCTTTAGGTGTTCGCTATCCATCCTATTTGGTTGCTCAGGTCAATTTCTATGAGGCAACAGCGCCGGAATGTCAGCGACTTAAAGAATCCTCACAAATGAGTTGTGGTGGAAGAACCTATTGCATGGGCTTCTTTGATTATTGATTACTAGAAAGCGAATAGTAAGAATTTCCATCTACTCCAGTTCCCAATAAATTTTGTGATGGCTTAACTGCATTTATTTTATATATCTCTCTCATTTTCGATAGTAGCTTTTTGCTATGGAAATTCTCTACCCTATTGGAAAACTCATTCAAACTAATCATGAAACAAATCTCTAAGCAGGATATTCAGGTCCAGGAAATTAAGCGTGAAGATTTCATTCATCTTCACCGATATTTTTTTGAATCCCCTGCTGAGTATCTCAATTCCATTGGTCTTAAATTCCCAATGCCAGGTGAAGCTGAAAAATTTCAGAAAAAGTGGGAACAACTTTTTTCAGATCGAGATAAGAGTGGCTTGCCTATTCCCGTGCTAACGGTTCTCTATAAAGATAGGCCAATGGGTTTTCATCCTTCCACTCATCAAATTCCTGGTGAATCTTTAATTATGCATGCTCATTTTTTTAATTCAGAATTAAGAGGCATGGGGATTGGAACAGTTTCTTATGTTCTTGCGATAGAGAAATTTCTCACATTCTATGGATACAAAGAAGTGATCTTCAAAACTCCTAAGCAGAATGCAGCACCCATAAAAATTAAAGAGAAACTTGGATTAGTTGCAAGTGGTGAGGAAGTTATTGATTGGCCTGCATTGGTCAGGCCGCTTCAGGTGACTGTTTTTAGGGTCAATCTAAGTGACATAGCGATTTTAAAATCAAGGGTAGGTTTAGTTTAGTAATTGCTACCCGTAGCAGCATTTATCGCTTATGTCATTTACAGATTTCTTCCCTTTCATTAGTATCCTTGTCGGCAGTCTGTCTTAGATGAGCATCTCGCCGTCAACCCCGCCAGGCCAGGAATGGAGCAACGGTAGCGGTTTGGGATGTTGTGTTTAAGTTCAGGCTGCTTTTTTTTATCAATTTTCTCCTCCTTGGACATTCATGACGAAACTTTTCTTACTATTTATCATGTTTGCTACTTACTCATGCTCTCATTTTGAAAAGCAATCCAAGGTAGTAGATGATAAAAAATCATGCTTTGTTCTGTACGACATCACTGAGAAGAAATTTGTTAAGGTGAGCGATACTGCCAACTGCTTTGAGAGGTACGCAGCTGCCTCGACGTTCAAAGTTCCTCTGGCCATCATGGCCTTTGATAGCCAGGTGCTTAAAGACGAGAATGTGGTGATGAAGTGGGAAGGCCAAAAAGGTTTTCTTCCGAGTTGGGATAAAGATCAAAATGCAAAAACCTGGATGACTGAATCTGTAGTTTGGTTTTCTCAAAAACTCACTCCGAAAATTGGCATGAAAAAGATTGCTGAATATCTGCAAGGGTTTCGGTATGGAAATGAAGACATGAGCGGGGGAATAACGGAAGCATGGTTAACATCTACTCCCTTTTCTGAAAAACCCATTACA
>CAMDDI010000224.1 GCA_945890905.1 Bacteriovorax stolpii | reverse complement strand
TGACAAATGACCGCATCAAACTCTTCGAGAGTCAGAGTTTCTCGCAGTTTTCTTCCGATGAACATTGTTTGGTTAGAAAAACGCAAAAGCTTGAGACCTACAACAAAAGCATTTTTAACATCAGATTCAATCCACTGGACTCTGAGATTAGGCATTTCAATTTGATTCAATCTTTTCTGAATAATGGACAAATATTCCGGTTCCGAAATTTCACGATTAGGAATCAATCGCAGCATAATGATGACGGTACAAACGATGGTTAAAACAGACACAAAAATAATATTGAAGAGCAAACCAATGAACCAAAGGTTTCCCCATTCTTCGTAAACGCTATCTTGAAAGGTCCAATTGATGACGGAATAAATGAGAATTGGCAGCATGATGAGAGCAAAGTTCACACGAAATTCTTTGATAACATAGGCCTTGAAAGAAACCCAAAGATTAAGACCTGTAGCGCGTTCAATGTGACTGATGAAGAAGCGATAAAGGCACATGCCGATACCTAGGAGGACGAGATAAACAAATCCCAGGCCCATTATTCCAATCACAAAAGCTCGTTCTGAAATTAAGTGGGCCACAATCAAAGCCATGAATACTTCTAAGATAAAAACATGGAAGTGATGACCCAGAATCATCTCTTGATGAGAGGAGTTTTTGGCTTCAATAATTGACGACAAGAATGCCGTTCGTTCTTTATAGAATTTCCGCACATTATAGAGCAAAGCCAGAATGAAAAAGAGAACGTAAAGCATCCCTAGTCTCCCTTGTTCTTTTATCGGAATTCGGGGTATAAAAGTGATGGATTAATTAAAAAGGAGACTACTTATGTCAAACACTCATATAGGGCTTAAAGAGTTCTATGAAATTCATACAAAATTGGGTGCTGGAGAGATCATATTGGACGTAAGAGGACCTGAGGAATATCAAGAAGGTCACATTGCGGGTGCTAAGAATATTCCTGTGAATATGGTGGCCCACCAAGCTTCTGAGCTTAAGCCTCTCAATAAAATCTACATTCATTGTAAGCGTGGAGGCCGGGCAAAAACTGCATTTGAAGCTCTTAAAGCTCAAGGGTTGAATAATCTAGTTTGCATTGCAGATGCGGGAATGGATCAGTGGATTGAAAGTGGATATCCGGTGGAAAAAAACTAGAAACAAACTTCTTCGTGATTAATAACAAAAATCTGGTCTGCAACATTTCCCAGTGGAAGTCTCCCCAAGGAGGCTTTCACTCGAACCGGATATTTGTAGGTTGAAAGTCCAGTACAGTTATAGCCCAAAACCCTCTCATCAATCATGGCCTTGGAGTATTGAACGAGAAGTGCATTCACTCTTTCGGTAGGCATATCCGTGGTGAATTCTTTCAAACAAGATTCCCGGCACGCGTATTGATTTTTAACTTTGTAAGAGTCAAATCCTTCCAAATCATAGTTTTTAAATGAAGTCGGTTTCTGCTTATGAGAAGCCGTAGAGGGAGCAAAGAACATCACCTCACACTGACAAGGAATGGCAAAGGCCTGAAGTGATGAGAGTCCTAATAAAAGGATGAAAAGTCGAAGCATGACTTCTCATCGGAATATCAAACTCTTACTTAAGATCATACCAATTCTGACCAGTTCCCATATCAACCTTGAGTCGAACACTCAGAGAAACAGCATTTTCCATGAGATCTCGCACCAAAATCTTGAGGTCTTCAAGTTCACCGGGTTCCACATCAAAAATCAATTCATCATGCACTTGAAGAATCATCTTAGACTTCATATTGCGCTCTTTAAGAGTGCGCTGAATATTGATCATGGCGAGCTTAATAATGTCTGCAGCTGTGCCCTGAATCGGACTATTAATCGCTACCCGCTCTGCCATGGCCTTGATCTGACGATTAGTAGATTTAATATCAGGCAGGACGCGTTTTCTTCCAAATAATGTTTCGGCATAACCGGTTTCTTCAGCTTTTTCTTTAAGACCATCTAAAAAACTTTTCACACTATGAAATTTTTTAAAATAAGCTGTGATGTATTTTTTAGCATCTCCTTGAGAAATATGCAGAGCTTGAGAGAGACCAAAGCTAGTTTGCCCATACATCAAGCCAAAGTTAATGGCCTTGGCCCCATTACGTTGATCTTTAGTAACTTCAGAAAGCGGTACTTCAAAGACTTCCGCAGCCGTCTGTTTGTGAATGTCTAAATCATTCTGAAAAGCTTCTAACATGCTTTTATCTTGCGCAAAATGAGCGAGTAGACGCAATTCAACTTGAGAATAATCCGCTGAAAGAAGTGTACGACCTTTGCTAGGGATAAAACCTTTACGAAGCTTCCTTCCGTTCTCAGTTCTTACCGGAATATTTTGTAAATTCGGATGATCAGAAGAGAGTCTTCCTGTTGCCGCATTACTAGGCTGATAGTGAGTGTGAATCTTGTGAGTATTTGGATTGATGATCGCTGGAAGTGCTTTCACATAAGTGCTCAGAAGTTTTTCGACTTCTCGGTACTTTAGTAATTGCTCAGGAATAGGACTCAACTTCAAGGCCACAAGTTCTGCTAAAACTTCTGCATCTGTAGAATAACCCGTTTTGGTTTTACGAATCACCGGAAGTTGCAACTTTTCAAAAAGTAGCTCTCCTACTTGCTTAGGTGAGCGAAGATTAACTTTATCACCAGAAATTTTTAAAACCTCTGCTTCAATTTCTTCAATTTGCTTACTGAATTCAATTTCTAATTCTTTATAGAAAGGAACATTTAGTGCAACTCCTTCGAGTTCCATCGCCGCTAAGACTTTAATTAATGGTATATCTAATTCATCATAAGGTCTCTCCACTGAGAGCTCTTTCATTTTTGCGCGCAAAATTGGATAGAGCTTAAGAATGGCTTCGGCTTTGGCCCCTTGAAGAACACGGTCTTCGTCACTCATATCTCCAAAGAGATCAGCTTGACCTTTGGCCGCAGGAGTCAGTTTAAATCCTAAATATTCTTCAACCAAAGTATCCAGATCATGTCGGTATTCTGGATTAATTTGAAAGTGGGCCTGAGCGATATCAAAATACTTAAAGTCAGATTCTACACCTGCAACTAAGGCCAGTTGTAATAATGGTTTGGATTGATAGCAAACGACCAGACTTTTGGACTCGTGAAGAATTTTAATAAACTGTTTTACATCATCTGAGGTTAAACTCACGTAGCCACATGCTTTTGAAGTGGCCACTGCAAGGCCACGCCAGCACTGCTGCTGAGAAAGTTCATCGTCACAAATATGGGTAAGGGCAATTTCAGATTCACCTTTGATTTTTTTTGCCAGCTCATCTAAAGACCAAATTTCAACTTTGAGAGCATCAGTGGGTGCAGGTGGAATGAGTGGAGTTGAAAGTGAAGAAATTGAAGTTGCTTTCACTTCGGGAGCTTTGAATTCAGAAAGCTTGGCCAGAAGGGCCTTAAAATCCAGACGCTTTAAAAATTCTTCAAACTCAGGATTCATTCTCAATTGATAAGATGATTCTTGAAATGATATTTTGAGATCTAAATCCGTAACGATGTTCACTAATTTTTTTGAGAGGATGGCCTTATCTTTCTGCTCCATCAAAGCGGTCTGGCAGCGCTTATTTTTAATATCAGGAATATGCTCCAAGATATTTTCCAGAGTTCCAAAATCTTCAATGAGTCCTTGAGCACCTTTTGGACCAATGCCCGCGACTCCAGGAATATTGTCTGAGGTATCACCAATAAGTGAGAGAAAATCCACAATCTGTTCTGGATAAACACCCATCTTATCTTTTACATCTTCCCGGGAATAAATTTTCTCTTTCATGGTATCAAGCATTTTTATAGGCCCATCCACAAATTGCATCAAATCCTTATCACCACTAGCGATAAGAATTTCATCAAAATCTTTTTTCCATTGCATGGCCACAGAACCGATTACATCATCAGCTTCATAGTTCGGGGCTTTGATTTCTGGAAGCCTCATCACCTTAATTAACTCATCCACCAAGGCAAATTGCGGAACAAGTTCATCAGGTGGCTCAGATCGGTGAGCTTTGTACTCAACATAAATCTCTTTGCGGAAAGATCCTTCCTTAGTATCTCGGGCCACAAGAATGTGAGTCGGTTTATAAGTCACTATCATCTTCTGGAGCATGGAGAGCACTCCTTGAACCGCATTCACGGGTGTTCCGTCAGGAGCATGCAAAGGGCGAATAGCAAAGAATGCTCTAAAGATAAAATTGGAGAGATCGATGATAATTAATTTTTTCATTTGTACCTATGGCATGGGAGCAGGAGACGTCGCAAACCAAGGCTCTTTGGTTTTTCGCAAATCTAACCTTGAACCGTCATCTGCAATTACAGTGGTGTCGGCCAAGATGTCGCCTAATCGTTTATGTGAATCGTAACGGAAAAGAAAATACACTTCCATCACAGCAAGTGGCAAAGCAAAGATGGCCGAAAAAATCCAACCCCAGAAAGGAAAAATAAAAAAGAATAAGGGTGCAGTAAAAGGCAGGTTACGGATAAAGGATTGCCTGGCACTACAAGGAGTTCCATCCACTAATGAGACCACAGCAAAGCCCATAAGTCGCTTACCGATGGATTGGCCTTCATATAGTGAGTCAGCAATACACAGATAAATCAGGCCCAGAATCAGTCCCATGGGGTAATAGCAAATCGCCCCGACTGTCACGAGTCCTACATCTATGGCCTTAGCAATTAGTCTGAACCAACGAGCCCTCGCCAGGGGTCCGTTTATGAAGGACTTTCTGTTCATCCGAAGTATTGTAGCGAAAAAAACGCGGGTTGAACGTATTTTCATGAGTTTCCGAGCGTGTTAATCAAGTTGTTTACCTACAATTCCTTGTTTCCAGGCCCCCGTTGGAGTAAAGTGGAGCTGTGCTACGAAGCCTATAAGGAGAATTTTCTATGTCTAATTTAACAAGTGTGACTTCTGCTAATTTCGAGCAAGAAGTAATGAATTCTGACAAACCTGTTCTAGTTGAGTTCTGGGCCGAGTGGTGCGGACC
>CAMDDI010000223.1 GCA_945890905.1 Bacteriovorax stolpii | reverse complement strand
TCTTCTTGGTCTACTTTCTTTTTCCCCTGACTCTTTCTAAAGGATTCACCTTTCACATCAATAGTCTGAGAACTCGCCATTAAACGATCTAAAATAGCTTCAGCAATTACTTTATCCTCTATTAATGAACTCCAGCCTTGCGGCTTTACCTGCGAAGTAATAATCACAGATCCTTTACGATATCGATCTTCAAGAATCTCATAGAAGATTGTTGCTTCTTTATGGGAATAATTTCTTAATCCAAAGTCATCCAGAATTAAAAGTCGAACTTTGCTCAGGCGTGAAAGATAACTTAGATAATTACCCTGGGCCTCGGCCATTTCAATTTCTCTGAAGAGATGGTTCACTGAGATGAAAAGCGTTTCAAATCCATTAGCACAACTTTCATACCCAATCCCTTGAGCTAAAAAACTTTTGCCAGCTCCTGTTCCTCCAATGAAAAATAAATTTTGATATCCATCAAGGAAAAATAAAGTTTTAAATTGCTCAATGAGAGACTTTGTTATTCCTCTTTTCGGGTCAATTCTGAACTCTTCAAGCAATGCTCGTTCTCTGAACTTCGCTCGCTTCCTCAACATTTCACAACGTCTATTTCTTCTGTAAAGTTTTTCATCCTCCAGCAAAAAAGTGAAGAATTGCTGGTGACTTAAGTTGGACTGAGTAACCTCAGATAAACGATACGAGAATGATTCCTTCATTCCAAAAAATTGAAGATCACTCAAAAGTCTTTCTGCCTCGATCATTGTAAACCTCCTTGTAGGCATATTAATTCCGCTTGTCTTGTCGGACTTGTATTTAAGACATCCTTATGAGGCCGATACCCCTTTGCAAATCTCCTGATTCGGTCGTAGTTTAAATGTTCAAAATGAAGGGCCATCTCACAACCGTATTCCATGGCTTCTTTTTCAAATTGCTTAGATAGGCCGATAATTCCTTGAACCCGCCTCAAGTTTTTAAGAGGAAAGCGGTCCTCATTTAATAATCTCTCTACAACCAGTAATGTATTTGCTCCCACCAACTCTGCATCTCGGCGAGCAAGTCCAATGTGATAATTCAGATCCACGTACTTTTTCTCTGGATAGTGAGCAACTATTGTTGAGTAGTGATAACTCCCTTTCATTCCTGTATGAGAAGCAATTCTAGTCGTTTCAAAATAGGCATGTACTTCTTTGCTATTAAACTTGATATCAAGTTCTTTCCCTACATAATGATAGGGAACAGAATAATAGTTCTTCTCATGGATAAAGTGGCAATCTGGATGAACCTTCGCTTTCTTGAAGTAAAATAATTCATAGGATGAGTCTGGAAGGGATTTTAAATGAGATCTTTCCTGTTCATAAAAGAATAAACGACTCTGACCACGACCCCTCACTTCTTCTTGAAGCTTCTGCAATAACCATTCCCTAAAAACTTGGTTCAATTCAACCAGTGAAGTAAAAGTCCTATTGCGAATACGAGGAAAAAAATCTTTCTGAATCAATCCGACTGCATTTTCAACGTTTGGTTTATGCCTTGGACTATAGGGATCGGCCGGATCAACAACTATTCCATAATGGGTACACATGTCTTGATAAGTAGAATTAATGTCCCACTCATTCCTTTTATTTTTTATTACGGCGGTTTTACAATTGTCTGGGAATATAAAACTTGCAGTTCCACCAAAGAATGAAAACATATTATTGTGAGCAATGATAAAATCCTCAAGCCTTTGAGTCAGAGTAAATTCAGCATAAAAATATCCTGAGCAGCTGAGGCTCCCGACAAAAAGTTCTGCGTTGTAAATTTCACCAGTGGCCGGATTAATGATCTGAATCTTGTCACCTGAATAATCTACTTCAATTGAAGATCCTGGAGTTCGATGAATTTTGATCGTTACTTCAGGAGGAGTTAATTCTTCATGAAGACGGAGATATTCACAGAAGGCCTGATAGGATGGAAGTTCTACTGACTGATTTTGTTCTTCGTAGAGAATTTTTCTTGGAACTTTTTTATCCAACTCTATGCGGATGTATTCCCAATCAAGTTGTTCTACCCATAGGGGGGAATCACGAACTATTTCAACAGACTCATGCGGCCCATCCCAGTATCTTCTCACTGTCGCTCTATCAATTCCAAGTAGTCGAGTTACTTCAGACTTTGAGTGACCCAAAGATTTAAGACGCAAAACTTCGCTTTGCTTTGTCATAATAATTTTTTTCCCAGACATGATTACCCCTCTTAAGGGGCCATCTTACATTTAGGAATTGAATTTATGACCTGGGGCATATGAAACTTTATTTTTCGTGGGGCATTAGGCCTTTATTCGCCACCTGCTTCATCGCCAGGTTTCCGTTGCCATCATACTGATAGAGATACTTGTAATCTTCTCTGAGCTCTTGTTTGGAAGCATCGTAAACATAAGTTGAATTATTGTCAGAAACTCTGTTTCCAATCGGATCATAACTAAAATTCTCTTGAGGTAAGCTCGGAGTGATCGATTGTACTAACTGGTACTGCTGATCATAAGCATAGCTGCTCTGACCTTGAGTCGTGGTTTTAGTAACTCTGTTACCCACTAAGTCCCTTCCGTAGATAAATCTCTCAATGACAGCACCTGATCGTCTTGAATGATTAATTTTAGTATTAAACCCGACAGAATCAAACTCAAAACTTGTGATCGCTGCAGGAGAAGTAATTTCGGTTAGACGCTGATTAAGATCATAGCGGAAGTTGAAAGTCTTCCCGTAATTATTGGTTAAACCAACTAAGCGACCAGCAGCATCTCGAGCGTAAGAAAATGCCCCTACAGGAGTCGAAGTATGTATCTTCTCGCCTGAATCGTTATACGAGTAAGTAAGAGTTGAACTAGGCAAGTCTGTACGTTGACCTGCTCCAGTGCTTCGCACTTGAGTAACAACATCTCCACAATCAAAGTGTTGACTAGGAATGTGGTTCCAAGCTGATTTCACAAAGCCATTGCAACTTTCTTGTGATAGCTGAACCTTGAAGAAAATATTTTAGCGAGAGATGAATCTCTGTCATTATGTGACTTTAATATCTTTTATTTTAATATTTATTTATAATAAAACGCGAATGGAACCAATTTGAAAACACTATTTATCAGTCTCGCTTTATTAGCCTCATGTGCTAGCAACTCTGAAAAGAAGTTTCGGAAGCTTCTGGATCAAGGAAAATGTGAGGAGGCCTCGATTAACATTCCCTTGTTTGAGGTGAATAAAGCCTCATCGAAACTTCAATCTTATACTGGAAGAACTATAAGTTATATTTTAACTGGAGCTGCTTACGGCGTCGACAGTATTTATTTTGTGGCAGGTGGAATTATTTTACCTACGATAGTCTGTGGCCCACTTATTATATTGTCCGATCGTCTTGGAACAGCTTCAAATACGCACTATAAGTCAAAGGGTGGAGAGAAATGTTTTGAAAGCGTTCACAATAAAACTCAGAAATATGACATCTTTGAGAATAGAAAGAATTTTGGGAAAGAAGTTTATAATAAAACTTTAAAACAGAGATGTCCCAATTTTGATTTTGCTGTGAAGCCTATCATTGAGATAGCCGATTGTTATCATAAGACTGGTGATATAAAAAAATCCATGGATCAGTTACAAATTTTGTTTTCGGAAGAAGCCATGGGAGGATGTATTGACTCCTATCATAAGCAGAAGATAGGAGAAAAAATCGACAGTCTTCCCAAAAGCTAGCCTCACTTAAAACTGCATATCTTTCTGGCTACTCGATCGGAAAATTTAGCATTGTCATCTACCCACATAGATAACTGGCTTTTTGAAAAAATTAGTGTCGATAAAAAAAGATGAACCCAAACATCATAATCTTTTCGGTCCTCTAGGATTTTCCCTTCATAAAACGCACGGATTCCATGGCTTGCCTTATACTTTACTGGAATTAATCCTAAAGATAGTACGCTTGCATAACTTTTCCATGAGCCGAAATTCTTATCAGAATCAGTATAGAACTCTATAGAAAGACCTTTTTCACTACTATTTGGAACTTTGTATTCTATGTTAACAGCATTGCATCTATGCCTTTGAAGGCTTTGCATCAACTCCTCCTTGAGTTGTATGGGCTCATAATCTTCCTCTTTTAACAAATTGCCATTAATCTTGTATGAAAAAAATATTTTCGTTGGAAACTTCTCACTCGATTTTACAATTTCTTCATTTTTAGATTCTCCGTTTCTAACTGTATATGCACAGCTAGATATTAGTAATAAGATCCCCCAGGCTATAATAATTTTCATAAAAGCCACCTTTTAAAAACTACACTGATTTGGAGCAAAATCTTTTGAAACTTTGCCTTCTTTACAAAAAATACTTATGACAGCTAGTGCAGAACCAACCAAAATTTCAGGATTGGCTAGCACATAATTATATGGACTTGCATAAAATTTTCCAAATGATCTATACGCGCTCATATATGCTTCATGGGCTTCAGCTCTTAGTAACTCAGTTGCCTCTCCCTCTATACCTATATATCCTGCGACTCCGCCCACAATTGCTCCTCCAATAAATCCTTGCTTGAATGTGCCCACTTTAAAAACACTATATCCGGCACCACCAACAAGTCCCCCAACTGCTCCTCCAACGAAGGCACCTACAATCCCTCCACCAGCAGCTCCACCGGCGACACCGCCCGTATAAGCTGCAAGAACTAAGATACCAAGTTGAATGAGTTGTATTTGATCATGCTTGGATAAAGTGATTTCAGGAAGTGTTAGTTTTAAGTGGATGCCTTTAAACGCATTACTCAAATCTGGGAGTCTAACGCTTGTTCCAGAAGGATCAATAAGATTAATAGGATTATTCGCGACATAAGTATATTTTGAAACAAATGTGTTTGGAGAAAGAACGCTCCCTTGATCTGGATCAGTTGTAAGAAACCGGCCTATTTCAGGGTTGTACATCCTCGCTCTGTAGTAATAGAGCCCACTTTCCTTATCAAATTCTCTAGCCGTATAAGTAAAATACGGATCAATCAAAGGATTTTGAGTTATATCCGCTCCAGCTCCATCAGCAATCAATACAAGTTTTCCAAATGAAGTATATTC
>CAMDDI010000222.1 GCA_945890905.1 Bacteriovorax stolpii | reverse complement strand
TATTGAAGTGCCTGAAGATAAAATGAAAGATGAGCTGGCCCCTGAACGTCTCGCAACTATTCTTTATAAGCAGTCTATAACTGCAAAAAAACCGGAGCCTAAGAAGCTTGAGCCTATCCCCGTTGAAGCTGATAAACCTAAGAAGGTAGTGGGCTCTCCAGAAATTAATCCTCCAAAACAAAAGCCCAATCAACCAGAAGCCGGATCCAAGACTACAGAGAAGAAAATTATTGTAAAACAAGGAACCGAGCCAGTTAAAGATGCCGGTAAGTTAGCGAAACCCATTCCTACCAGTACAAAACTTGCTAACCAAAGTGGCGGCGGGACCAAAAATCCAAATGCCTATGCTCAGGTTCCGTCAAAATCTTTTGGTAATGTGGAAGTTTATAAATCTGCAGACTTTTCCTCATCTGTAAGTTCACTTGTCGCTAAAGGCGGATCACTTTCAGGTGTTAAAACATCTAGACCTTCCGGTGGTGGGGGAAGTAATAGTGACCTTATTGGTGTAGGCGTAGGTCTTGGCAGTGGTTCTGGACAAATTAAGGCTGCCGGCATGGCAACTAATCAAGGTAGCTTAGTTGGTGCCACTAGTGGAGTTCTAGGTACCTCAAAAGGTGCTGAGGGATTAGGCATTACAAAATCAATTTATTCAGCGGGCATGCCTTCTGAAACTGTAGTCTTGGGTTCCATGGATCCCGATGTGATTCGAAGAATTCTTCTCGAGCATCTTCCCCAATTCCGCTACTGCTATCAAAAAGAATTGGAAAAAACAGGGGATGAATCCTCTGGCGCGATCAAACTTAATTTCACCATCGGGGCTTCTGGACATGTGGCCCAGGCCGGTGTGGATGGGGCATCGGCGCTTCCATCTGAAGTTAAGAAGTGTGTAGTGGGAGTGCTTAAAGGGATCGGATTCCCAGAGCCAATGGGTGGCGGTACGGTTGAAGTCAAGCAACCCATGAACTTCTATCCGAAGAAACTCTAAAAGAAAATTTTAGTTATCGCGAGTTAAAACTACGAACTTAAACTCTTTGTAACCAGCAGTTGCGCAGGTATACATCACACGCTTAAGGTAGCTGTACTTGAGAGATTTTTCTACCACTAGATTCACTAGACCAGAAAACTTTTTGGCTTGGGGCGAGAGCTTCTCAGATTGCTTTATAGTTTCTTTAAGTCTCACCAGTTCGTTATAGAGAGGTACTATCCGGCGCCCATCTTCATCAAACATCTGCGCAGTATTATCATTTTCAGTATTAACGACTTCTTTATCATCAATCCAGATCTGCGTTTTCGAGACCTGAACGTTGACACCAAAATTATTCAGAGATTCCGAAGCTGAGCGAGGCAGATCAATACCTTTGGGAACATTAATGACTACACCTGAAGAGTTGTAGCTTTGAAGAAGAAAAACTAAGAGGATAGTTAAGATATCAAGAAGCGAAGTGATATCAATATCAAATACTTGTTCTTTTCTTTTGCCTCGGCTAAATCTCGATGCTCGTCTTGCCATAAGTCCTCTTTAAGTCATCAGATTGCTAAAGATAATCTTATCAAATAAGAACTTAATCTTCTCATCAATGCCTTCTTTATTCGGTTTAAAGATCGCTTCATCAGTTTTCTCTAGTACCCGCACGGCATCCATGATTTTCACAATTTCTTCGTAAGTAAGATCTCCAACAGGTTCAAAGATAATCGTATCTTCGCTTAAGAACTGTTTCTTCAAATCTATTAAGGTCGTATGAAGCTCTTGATAGTTGAACTGACCATCCGCCATTCGTTGAAATTTTTTAAAATCTTGAGTGGGAACACCTCGACCAAGAGTGATTAAGTTGTCATCAATTCTTAGTGTCAGAGCTAGAGGATTTTTATTTTCTGGAGCAGGTATGTCCGAAACGATAGGAATTGGACTCCCAATTTCATAAATCTTTAAAAAACTCGCCGACATCAAAAGAAAGAAAATGAAGATGAAAACCGAATCCATGATCGGAACCAGGTTCAGTTTTTCTTCAGGCTTCTTTCTTTTTCTACTGGTCGGAACTCGTAACATAGATTGTTCTCTCTAGTCGTCGATAGCTTTCTTAGTTCCCAGCAAGTCTTGTAGTTTTACTGAAAATTCATCGATCTCGTTTACAATTTTCTCGGCCTTGGCCATGAGAAAGGCGTGAAGCATCATGATTGAGATCGCAGCTAATAGTCCAAGGGCCGTGGTATTCATTGCTACTGCAATACCTTTTGCAAGAACTTCAGCTTTTTGCGTTGGATCTGCAGCTGATACTGCTGAGAATGATTGAATCAAACCTTGAATAGTTCCAAGTAGACCGAAAAGTGTGGAAAGGTTTGCTGCTAATTGCAAATAAGGAATGCGCATTTCAATTTTGGGAATCACTTCCAGTGCTGTGGCATCAATGGCGTTCTGAACTTGCTCAGGAGATTGATTGGCACGCTTTAAGCCACTTTTCAAAACTCGAGGTAAGGCTGCTTGAGATCCTGAACAAACACGGATTGCACCCTGAATGTCATTGGATAAAATATAACGTTGAAGTTCATTCATGAATGAAGGTCCATCAACATCATAAGTATAAGAGAGTTTTTTGAATCGCTCTAAGGAAACAGCAAGAGCAAAAGCCCAGACTGCCAGGATCACATACATGAAGACCCCGCCCTCCACGATGAATCGGATAATATCTTGGATTAACGTCATACAGTTTCCCCTTCCCTGGAAAAATACATTGATGCTTTCATTATATGCGCAATTGAGTTTGGTAAAAGAAAATTCAGGAGGTAGAGAGAACTAGGGGCACAATTAATGCCCCTACGGTTTAATTAGAAAGAACAAGTAACGATTTGGCCTTGAGCTGGGAATTGAATCTTAGATAAACGGCCATCTTCCTTAATTGAAAGTGTCGCAGCGCCATTGTTGGCAATATAACTTAAATCACGAGCTTCAACAGTGTTCCCAACTACAAAGAAATTTGTGAAGTTAAGCTTTTGCTCTTCTTTGATAGTAATTTTTCTTTTTTCATCACGGCCATCAAGGGTAATTTCAATGGCCACGTTATATCCAGGATTCCCATAAGAATCCTCATCAAGAATATTTTTCACTTTATCAACTTTTACACGGCAAGTTGTTTCAACTCCTCTCACATAGACTTTAGTCCTAAGTGAACCTTTGAGAACGAGTGTCCCTTTAATTGTGTGAGCAGTTGCAGCAGTCGAGAGAACAAAAGATAATAAAATTAATTTTTTCATACTGAGTCCTTAGTAAGTGATAGTTGGTTTGCCTGTATCAAGACCTTCATAAACATCGAGATAGTTTTTGAAAGCTCTACGGGCATCTTGCAACTCTTCGAGTACCCAATGATCTTTTTGGATGTTTTTATTATCACGATTTTCGATATCAAGCGGACTTAGATAGTACATAGGAACTTTCAACGTATAACAAAGCTTCTGCCACTGATTATCAGCGTACTGATTGTAGTTTTCAATCATGGGACATCTGATTTTTTCTGATTTCATAAAGAAGTTTTGCCAAGCACGGACAGTCATTGGCTTTTCCATGAATGTTCCATCCATAACCATATCCACTCCATTAACAACTACGGAAGGAGCAACGTGGAACCACCATTTGAAATCTTCAAGTTGAACATATCTTTGAGTATAGAAAATAAACATTTTCTGAGAATTGATATTAAGTTTTGACCACATATCAAATGACCACATGTGAGCGCGCTTGAAGCACTGAGAACGAGATCTATCACCATCATTTAAAAGAGTGGTAAAAAGGTTGTTCGCCTCTTCCATTGATTGAAGTTCAGTAGGAGCAAATTCCCTTAGTTGATTATATTGAAAATGATTTAAGTCCATTGTGCGGGTATCAACTTCGCCAGGAGCTACAGTGCGGATTTGATCAATATGAGATTCTTCTCCACGAGTTGTGTAAGAAAGAGTAACGACTTTTCCTTTAAGGGCTTTAAGATATTTTAAACCTTCAGAAGTTTTCTTTGTTTTATAAACACGTCCATCTACACCTGAAAGAACTAAAAGAGTTTCAGTCTTTTTTGATTCAATAACGTTGAAGACTGTTGTCACAACGACATCAGCACGGGCGTAAGCTTGAACAAAAACAATCGCAGCAAATAATATTAACCATAGTTTCATGGCCATAAGGAACCTCACTTTATTAAGTGGGCTTTTTATAAAGAAACGACCGTTCTCTGGATATAAGTAGTCTTAACTGCTGTAATTATTACAGATAATTTTCGGGGAATAGCTGACGTTCTATACCTTCAATAAAGATATGGATGCATTTGATGTGAATTTCTTGGATTCTATCAGTGATAGGGCAGTCGATAACCATGGGAACATCCACCATGCTCTTAAGCTTGCCTCCATCTTTACCTAGTAAGCCTACGACATACATTCCCTTAGATTTGGCGACTTCCACCGCTTTAATGATGTTGGCAGAATTTCCTGACGTAGAGATAGCAAGAAGAACGTCACCTTTTTGGCCCCAAGCTTCAACAAAACGGGAAAAGATGTGTTCAAAACCAAAGTCATTAGCAACACAGGTAATATGCCCCGCTTCAGAAATTCCTGTAGCTGGTAGAGGAGCTCGATTTTTGCGATAGCGTCCAGTGAGTTCTTCTGCAAAGTGAAGTGAATCACACATCGATCCACCGTTCCCACAGCTGAATACACGACCCTTATTTTTAAAGGAGTCTACAAACAACTGAATCGCTTGTTCAATTTGCTTAACATTGTTTTCGTCTTCGATAAATTTATTAAGAGTAAGTTGGGCTTCCGAAAGAGAGGTTCTAATAAAACTCATAGTCATAGTTTTGGCCGCTACTTTGTAAGCAGCGGCCAACCTTCATTTATCCAATCAATGAATTAATGTTTTTAACAATTTCAGCTTTTGGTTGGTTACCCACTAGCGTGCTCTTAACCTCTCCACCTTTGAAAAAAATCAGAGTTGGGATACCACGGATACCATACTTTTGAGCAAGGTCAGAGGCTTGGTCAACATTGACCTTAACCACATTAGCTTTGCCGCTCATCTCAGAAGCTATTTCATCAAGAACCGGTGAAAGGGCCTTACAAGGTC
>CAMDDI010000221.1 GCA_945890905.1 Bacteriovorax stolpii | reverse complement strand
GAACAATCGTTGGCTTGGAGAAATCAACAGTTGAATCTGTGTCAGTGAGGATATCTACAGCACTTGTGTGGGCCTTAACTTGAACGATAGGACCCTTTTCAATGAAGAGACCAGAGATGAGTCTGGCATCTTCCAGTGCACCACCGCCGTTATTACGAAGATCCACAATAAGCCCGTCGGCACCTTCTTTATTCAAACGCACAATTTCTTTTCTTGTATCGTCAGTTACGTTACGGGCAGCGCGATCATTAAAGTCACGGTAAAATTTAGGAATATTGATGTAGCCGACTTTGAACTTATAGGGAGTCAGTTCAATCAAAGTTCCTTTAGCGTAAGACTCTTCGATTTCTACCACGTCACGGACTATAGGTACGACTTTGATCAAACCGTTTGGTTTTTTGATGGTTAGGCGGACTTCCGTATCTTTCTTACCACGGATAAGTTTCACAGCATCTCTAAGTGACATGTCCACAACATCAACTGGCTCATCAGTACCCTGACCCACCTTCAGGATCACATCTTCAGCTTCAAGCTCTTTAGTTTTCCATGAAGCAGAACCCGGAACAATTCTTTCAACTTTGATGTATGAATTATCTTCACGCAGAATGGCTCCAATACCTTCAAGTTTACCCGTCATGTCGATATCAAAATCTTCTTTCTCTTCAGGTGGTAAGTAGTTTGTATGTGGATCGAAAATTTTAGTGATTGAGTTATAGAATTTTTCAAGTTTATCAGAGCGCTTCTCATTCACTAAGCGAGAGAAGATTTTCTTATAACTTTTTAGAACTTTTACTCGAGATTCTTTTTCAATCTCAGCATCAGAAAGTTTTTTATCACTGGTTGGTTTTTTCTTATTACCTTTCTCGTCAGTGGCCAGACCATTCTGTTCTTCCTTTTGGTCAACAATTCGGCTCATGACTTCAAACTTCATGAGACGCTCCCAATGAGCGAAGAGGTCTTTTTCTGTTTTTAAGAAAGCGCGCTTCTTGGGATCAGTCTCAATCATTTCTTTTTTGGTGTAATCAAGAGGCTTCTCAAGAAGTTTCTCAACATACTTCTCGATTTGACCAATGCGCTTATTCAAAAGTTCTGCGCTGGTATCAAGGACAGCGAGGTTACCAGAGATCAACATATCGTCAAAAGAGCGCTTATATTTCTCAAGGGCCTTCACATCACTTTCTAAGTAAAATTGTTTTCCGTAATCAACGCGCTCAAGATAAACCTTGAAGACGTTTTCAGAAAGAGCATCATTAATTTTTTTATCCGAGAGATGCATATTTTCAAGAGCACCTTTCAAGATCGTTCCTAAAACCATCTCCCGGCTTGAGCGTGGCTTAGAGGACATGAGTGAACCTAGAACTGAAGGATCGTCGCTCGCTCCCTGAGGTGTAGGTTGGGCACTAACAGCTTGGACGCCCAAAAATAAAGCGATGAACAAAACATGGGATTTCATGAACACATATCCTATTTAAAAAGTGATTAGGTTATTTTCTACTTTGGTGCGAGCTGAGTCTATCTTTTTCACTAGAAACGTTTTTTCAAATCCTCGATGAATGCGGCCATCTCTTGACCTTTTTTATCGTCTTTTAAACAGATCTCTTGATCCTCACCTTTCATATTTAAGCGAAGCGTTACCTCGCAGGCACCTTCGACCGTTGGCAGTTCGTACTGACATCGAATGAAACGTGAAGCGAAATCCATATCAATCTTCTTGGCCAGACGACTATCAAGCTTAATGGATTGCTCTTCATCACCTTTGATGAGTTTCAAAAAATGATCTGAAGATTGGCTTCTTTCAAGAGTAAATGTCTGCTTTGATTTTAGATCTACCACTCGGAAAAGCGAGGTTTGGTGACGAAGATCGGTAACACTTTCTTTGGTGGGCTGCTCAGTGTGTTGAGCAAAAACCATAGGGCACAAAAGCATGAGTGAAATGAAAAAATACATGAATAACCTCTGAAAGGATTATCTCATAGCCTCGGGTGACTTTCAAAGAAAAGGTGAATAGGATTGAGCGATGATTTACTCTTTGATTAAACCTCTGCTTTTTTCCATGAACCCGGAAAAGGCCCATGATTTAACCATGCAAATGGCCAAGCTTTCTCCGACTCTTGGAGAATTGTCAGGCATCAAAGTAAATCCTCGTTTAGCGCTAAGAGTCGGCTCACTTCAATGGAATATGCCAATCGGTTTAGCTGCAGGTCTGGATAAAAATGCTGAGGCCCTGGCATTTTTTGAGGCCCAGGGTTTTGGTGCCCTGGAATGTGGAACCATCACGCTTATGCCTCAAGTAGGAAATCCTAAGCCACGCATGTTCCGCTATCCAGATGAAAAAAGTTTAAGAAACTCCATGGGTTTCCCTAATCAAGGCCTGCTTAAAATTCTCGCCCATCTAAAAACCTTTGAAGGCAAAGTCTCCTTGGGTGCCAACATTGGTAAAAATAAAGAATCAACTGCTGAAGAGAGTATCAATGAACTCTGTTTGATGTACGAAACTCTGGCCTCAGAAGTTGACTATTTTGTGGTGAATGTCTCATCTCCCAATACTCCGGGTCTTCGGGCCTTTCAGGAAAAATCATATTTAACCGAGCTCTTCACCCAAATGAATAAATTTAGAGCTGAATATAAAAAAGATCTTTATTTAAAAATTGCTCCAGATTTAGAAAAAGAAAAAGTCTTTGAGTTAATTGAATTAACTCAAGACATGAAACTCTCAGGTCTCATTGGGACTAACACCACTATTATGCCTGATCGCGGAATGGGTGGTATATCTGGCGAGCTTCTCAAGGAGCGGGCCCGAGGTATTCGCAGCCTAATTCTGAATGAGAAACCTAATTTTGAACTAATTGGCGTGGGTGGAATTTCAAACTTCGAAGATCTTCTGCATTTCTGGAATGAAGGAGGAAAAGTGGCCCAGGTCTATACTGCCTACGTTTATCAGGGACCAGGTCTTCTCCATCACTTTCAGCAAAACTTAATTAAGTTTCTTGATTTCAATCAGATTTTTTTATTACAAGATTTTTTTGATTTGGAACTTCTAGAAAGACAATTGATGATTACTGATTTTCTAAAACTTAAAACTTCTTAGCCAGCATAATCAGTGCTCTGAATATTATTCTCGATATATTCAATAATCATACTAGCGATATCTAGACCTGTTGAAGCCTCAATTCCTTGAAGACCCGGAGAAGAATTCACTTCAAGCACCAAAGGACCGCGGGATGACCTGAGTAAATCCACTCCTGCCACATTCAGACCTAGGGCCTTGGCCGCATTCACTGCAACAGTGGCTTCTTCCTGGGAAATTTCCACTGGTGTCGCCGATCCGCCTCGGTGAAGATTAGATCTAAACTCTCCCTCTTTGGCCTTTCTCATCATACTTGCTACAACTTTGTCGCCGATCACAAAAGCACGAATATCGCAGCCATTACTTTCTTTAATAAATTCTTGAACTAAAAAATGCGCCTTCATCTGACGGAAGCCATCAATGACAGACTCGGCCCCTTTGGCCGTATCAGCAAGGATAACCCCTTTGCCCTGAGTTCCTTCGATGAGCTTAATCACACAAGGTGCTCCACCCACCATCTTGATAAGTTTTTCCGTCATTTTAGTTGAGTGAGCGTAACTTGTAACAGGAAGTCCCACACCTGAGCGTGAGAGAATTTGCAGAGCACGGAGTTTATCTCGAGAGCGAGTAATCGAAGTGGATTCATTTAATGAATAAACACCCATCATTTCAAACTGACGCAAGATGGCCGAACCATAATAGGTAATACTTGTGCCGATGCGTGGAATGATCACATTGAAATCATCTAAGAGTTGATCACGGTAATGAACCATGGGATTGGCCGATGTAATATTCATGTAACAGCGAAGTGGATTAATCACTCTAACGTTGTGGCCACGGGCAAGAGCTGCTTTAACAAGTCGGTGAGTAGAATAAATTTGGGGATTGCGGGAGAGAATGCCTATCTTCAAAAAGACCTCATGGTTATAAAGCTATAAGCTATATTAACCCTGCTCTTCTTTTTTTAATACTTCTATGAGCTCACTTAACCATTCTTGATATTGCTCTTCATAGTATAAATCGCAGTCTAAACGTTTAAGCATCGCATGGGCACCTCGTTTAGACAGGTACTGATCAAAATCTTTTCCACACTGACAAAAATGCGGGTAGTAGGTGTCCCCTAGTCCCATCACTGCATAATTTAAATGAGCGAGATTTAATTGCTCATTAAATTTGATATAGCTCATCCATTCGGAGGCATCATCAGGAGGTTCACCATCGCCATAGGTACTAGTGACGATAAGAATATTTTTGAAATTTAAAATCTCTTCAGGATCAATCTCGCCCAGGTTCATGACTTCAGTTTCGATCCCAGAAGCTTCCAGAGATTCACCGAGAACATGAGCGAGATTTTCTGCATTACCGGACTGTGAGCCGAAGAGAATTTGAATCAAAATTATTTACGACGAATCTTAGCAGCGTCATAGCCTGCTTTCTTGATGGCCGCTTTGATTTCTCCATCAGACATTTTCTTGCCTTTGATTTCATCAAATGTGGCCTTTCTCTCTTCTAAGTTCACAGCAATGTTTTCAGCTTTATCAGTAGCTTTAAGTTCTTTAGTGATAGACTCGATACACATGCCACAAGACATTCCGTTTACATCCACCTCTACTCGAGAAGCAAACACTGAAAGACTTAGAAGTAATGAGCCCATAATAAATGCGATTTTCATGACTTATCTCCAAACTATTGAGTGACTATTATTTTCCCAATTATAGACGCCTTGAGAGTACTTAGGATATACCGTGCTTCATGAAAAAAGTTTGGGACCGAGTCGGAATTGCGTTTTCATCTGCTTGCGTTATGCACTGCGTTGTTGTAGCGTTTCTTCCTATACTCTTCCCGGCCATCGAACTCTATACTCATCAGAGTTGGATTCACCTGATCGTAGGCTTTATCATCCTCTTCACAAGTCCTCTGGCCTTCATACCCGGATACCGCCGTCATGGTCTCACTTGGATTATCGGCACGGCCATCGCAGGACTCTTTCTCATTCTTTCGGGAATAATCTTGGAGAAGCACTTCTCTGAACAGATCTCTCATGGGATTTCGATCTTCGGAAGTTTGTTACTGGTTTTCTCC
>CAMDDI010000220.1 GCA_945890905.1 Bacteriovorax stolpii | reverse complement strand
TCTAAATCTACTAGAGTCATATGACCAATTCCGGTGCGGGCCAGTGATTCTGCCACCCAAGAGCCTACTCCACCAATACCGATCACAAGAATTTTGGAGCTTTTAAATTTTTCTAGAGCGGCCCTTCCAAATAGACGGCCGATTCCCCCGAAGCGTGATTCAAAATCATTTGTGTCATTAATCATATCCATCACGCCTCGCCAAAGTATTAATTTTAAGTGTCTGCCGGCTTCAAGAATCTCATCTCGTGTTTGGGCCTTGCAGAAATCAATCAGGGATGACATATTATATATCATGACAGAAAAGATTGTCTCCCTTCTATTGGTAGCCTTTATGGTCACAAGTTGCGCACTTGAGCGTGCCAATCAGCACCCTGTGGGCCATGATAATCCCTTAAAAAAGGTGGCCATAAAGCCTAAGACACCAGTGAGCAAAAAAACTCCCGAGGAAAAGAATAAGGCACTTAAGCGTAAGGCCCAGGTTCTGTGGGAGCTCACAGCACCGGAAGAAATCACTTTGATCTTGATGAGTGTAGATACTGAAGAAGAGCTAAACTTTCCTTTAATTGCAAATTTATCCTACCATCCTATCACCCGTGGTCACTGGCAGGTTGTTGGCTTCAAAATAGGGGAAGAAGAATTCCACGCCATGAACACCACTCAGAAGTTTGTCTTTACGGTTAAAAAGTCACGGACTTATGCCGGAACTCTGATAGCCCAATGCCCGAAAGTTGGACCTGAACATTTGCCAGAACTCAAAGTGATGAAATTTTTTAACCGTTATCCATTTAGTTCTAAGACCGGGTTATGCGAACTTGTCATCGGCAATGACTTTGCAAACGTTGTCCAAGAATTCAAAAAAGACCCTAAAAGCAAGGACTTCTCCTTAAGTCTCGGTTTTTAATCTTCTCCCTATGAAAAGTGCCTTTTTTTTGAGGCGCAATCCACAAAAAATTGGCAACTATTGGTAACCGATTCAAACTCCTAAACTTTGGAAGAATTCGTCAAATCAGCGTTGATAAAAAATCTGCAAGAGGTAGAATGAGTTCAAGTTACTACATTTTGTTTTTTCGATTTTGTTGTTGGACGTTACTACCCGCTGCACGTATGTTGATACAAAAATCGAAAAGAATCTAAGGCTCAAAAGTCTGTTTCAGGATTTCCATGAAACACTTAACAAACACTTCAGTAAGACAATTATGTCTTCCATTTCTCTTTTGTTTCACTCTTGTGAGTTGTAACAAAGACGAATTTTATGAAAAAGAATATTTAGATAGTCTAGACGGAACCACAACCACAGGATCGGTAGAAGGTGGAGTCGATGGAGGGACGAGTACGTCTGGAACCACTCAAGGCGGAGTGAGCAGTGGGGTTAATGGTGGTACTAGTGGAGGTACCACCACTGGCTCTTCAACTGGCGGTACAACAACTGGCGGTACAACAACTGGTGGAACAAGTACAACTGGTGGAACAACAACTGGCGGTACAAGTACAACTGGTGGAACTGCAGGTGGGACTTCAACTGGTGGCGTAAGTGTTACAGAAAATTTCAGTCAGAGTGCTTCACAAACAAAGAAACTGGATATTCTTTGGGTTGTGGATGACTCTGGTTCAATGGCCGACGAACAGGCTGACCTTGGTGACTACTTTAGTGACTTTATCACTGACTTCATCACAAAAAATGTGGACTTCAAGATGGGGATCACAACTACTGATGCAAGTACCGCTGATAGAAGAGGGAACATGGTCTCTGGTTCTGATACCAAATTGACTTCAGCTAAGGCACATGCCAGCGAAGCTCAATTCCTTTTAGATTTTAAAAATCTAGTGAATGTAGGGATTGTTGGTTCAGGTAGAGAAAAAGGTCTTGAGAGTGCTGAAGGCTTTATGACCAAGTATGCTTCAACTTGGATGCGCTCGGATGCGTATCTCGCTATCGTGATTATTTCAGACGAAGAAGATCAGTCATTATCAAAAACGCCTACGCAGTACGCGAACGTCTTTAAAGCATTGAAGTCTTCTGCTGGGTTAGTAAAAGTGTATTCAATAGTGGATAAGACTCTGTCCAACAACGCTGGGAATGTATCTACTGGGTTTCAACGCTATGCTGATGTTTCTAACCTTACAGCAGGTACAGTAGCCGATATCACTCAGAACTTTTCAACTGTATTGTCTGAAATGGGGGACGAGATCATTAACCTTCTTGATAGTTTTGCTCTGGCGAATACACCCATCTCTGGAACTCTTCGCGTTTATGTAAATAACGTGGAAACTACCAGCTATAGCTATGATGCCTCTTCTAGATCCATCAAATTCGCTTCGGGAAACTTGCCTCCAGTGGGTGCAACTGTTAAAGTTACTTATCAGAAATAAAAACAAACGACCAATGAGGGGCGTGTATGTTAAAGCTTTCAGTTCTTGCCATAGGATTGGCATTACTATTCACTCGCGATATTCATGCCGGAGAGAAGTCACTTTATGACTTCCTCTGGCTTGATCCTGATAAGAAAGTTTATGTTCTTCAAAACAAACTCTACAAAAAAGAACACACCTTTTACGCTGACGTAGGTTACTTGACCAACTTCACTTCTAAATTTCAGGATACTTCTGGTTTTCAATTAAAGTCCGGTTATTACATTCATGAAGAATGGGCGGTAGAAATTTTCTATAACAATTACTGGAACTCAAATAATGATGAGTACCAAAACGTTCGCTCTGTTAACAGTACTGAACCTTTTGTCAGAAAAATAAAATCTAATGCTGGTGCCCTGGCCATTTGGTCTCCGTTTTACGGAAAAATTAACACCTTCAATCAGATTTTCTACTTTGACTGGTCTTTTGGTGGGGGATTCAGCCAAGTCCAAACTTCCAGTAATTTAAAATCCGTTAGAGTCACCAATGCTCCTAACAATTTTACAAATAAAAATTATACGGGTGCGGTGGCCAAGACCAATGTCAAACTTCACTTAACTGAACGAGTCCACGTTGGACTAGAGTACATGAATACTTATTACCGTGCTCCAGGACCTCGAAATCCTAAGTCCGATAAATTCCGCACAAACACAGATGTGATTATGAGTGTTGGATTTTCATTCTAAGGATGGATATGAAGAAGTTGTTTTTTGCCCTTCTCTTAGTGATCTCAGGAAATTTGTGGTCAGCAGAAACCAAAGTGCCTCTTTCTCAAAAGCTTGAAGACAAAAAGTATTATTATGCTGCTCTTAATGAATTTTTTAGAGAAAATTATAATAAAGATGTAACTAAAGATCTTCTTAGTCGCCTTGAAGATCTTTTGTATTATACCGGAATTGAACTCTTAGAAGATTATGAGCCTTCACTCTTGGCGAGATTTCCTACGTCATCCACGCGCTTCATTCTTGGACGTCAGGCCATCCGGGATAAAAATACTAAGAAGGCCATGGACTACTTTGCCTTGGTCCATCCAGACCATCGCTTTTACCCTGAAACCAAACTTCTTGAAAGTAATATTCACGCTCTTAGTGGAGACATTCCTAAAGAATTTGATGCTTTCCAAGCTTGTCTGGCCAGTGCTGAAAAAGATGAAAAGGCTGCACCCAGTGAGAAGATTCAGCGCTACTTCCGGATGGTGTATGAGATCTGCTTAGTGAATAAGGCCCGTCACTTTTATAAAACAGGAGAGTATGACAAATCTCTTGAGGCCTATAATAAAATTCCCAAGCAGTCCTACAAATGGCCTTACCTTCTGTTGGAAAAAGCATGGGTCTACTATCAGAAAGGTGACTTTAACCGCACCTTAGGTCTTCTTGTGACTTACAAGTCTCCCTTACTTGATACTTACTTTTTTCCTGAAGCAGAGTATCTGGCGGCCCTGGCCTATTTCAGACTCTGCCTTTATGACGACACTCTAGTTATTATCAATCAGTATTACCAATCATACCGTCCGCGTTTTACCTCTCTTGAAGCAGTTCTTCGCAGTAATGTGAATTCTCAGAACTATTTTTATAATTTGATGTTCAAACCGGGTGAAGATCTCAAGAAACACGAAGACTTTGTTCGCCATATTATTACCAGACTTAAAAAAGAGACTCGGTTTAGTTTAGACTTCAATTCTGTCTTTAAGCTCAATCAAGAGATTAAGCGTATAGCTCAGAATGAAAAACCAGAAGTTCAAAAAAGACTTTTGGGTCACCTGGGTGAAGTTCGCGATAACATGATTGCCAAAATTAATTACAACGCTAAGACCGACATCTTTCAGTTCTTGCAAACGGTTCCATTCTTTTCTTCAGAACTTTTCAAGCTCAATCTTGAAGTGCTCTCTCGTAAAAAAGATTTGGTCTATGGGAATAAGAAGCTCATCGCCGATCGAAGTCGCGGAGATTACTCCAACGTCAAACGCACGCGCTTTGAAGAGTTCTGGACTTTCCAGGGAGCGTTTTGGGCCGACGAGTTGGGAGATTACTCTTTGGGATTAAAATCCAATTGTCAGACCTTACGAAAAGAACCAGAGCCTACGGAAACTCCTGAAGAGCCAGTTGTTAAAGAAGGGGACCAGCCATGAGAATTTTTACTTTTTTGTTAGGTCTCTATTTGATCGGGGATGCTTTCGGTGAAGATCAGAAAGTGATCTACCAGTATAAAAAATATGAAAAATTCGATCTGGGAAATCTTGAGGTTAAGGGTCAGCTCATTGCTCCTGGAGATATTTCAGTTCGTGAGCGGGAAAGAAAGATCTTTGAACTTGATCTTTATACCCGTAAGGATTTTGATCCCTTCATTAAGAAAGATATTGAAACTCTTCGCTAGCCACAAAAAGTTGGCACTCACTATGAGTGCTGACTGCCTCTGTGGGCATCACCTACCCAAGCATTATTAAGTAAACCATAATTGAATTATTCCTCTTTCCCAAATTGAAATTGAATTTTAACAGAGTAGAATAGCCTAATTGCCCTCTCGATTTAATGTTGGACGTTCTTTCTAGTTGCACGTTTGTTGTACCCAAATCGAGAAAACACCAAAGGCCCAATGGTCTTTTGGTAAAGCCAATGTGTTTCTCTCAGCTATTCTCCACAGTTTCATTAACCTCGTGTCTTCACGAGATTCGCACTTTTCATACTCCAGTCATTCACAATTTATACCGATCATTAGGTCTTTAAGGGGGAAATATATGGATGC
>CAMDDI010000219.1 GCA_945890905.1 Bacteriovorax stolpii | reverse complement strand
GAATACAATGAGTAAAAAAACCAAAATGAAATACGGTAAAAAGGACGTTCTAATTCGCGATGATTTGGACATGAAAAAAGCGAAATTAAGAATTACGACTATGATCGACAGTAATGTATATGATGCTCTCAAGCTCGAAGCTAGCAACCATGGAATCGGCTACCAGACACTTATTAACTCTATCCTTTCTAAGCATTGTGGTATTGAAAAAGATCCCATGGATGTTATCAAAGACATGATTAACGGCCTCTACGATAAGGTTGATAAGCGTTTAGACAAAATCGAGAAGAAATCAAAAGCATCCTAGATGTAGATCCAGTACTTAACTTAAGCTTTTTGTGAGCGATACTTTTAAACTTTCGTAAATAAAGTAGCCCATTTTGCAACAACACCAGATAACTAAAATAGTAATTAAAAGCATTAAGACCATTGAGAATCCTTCAACGGATTTAAGGTAAAAAGACATAGGAATTCCTGCAATTCCAATCATGATAAATAAAATTCCCCAAACGATATGGTTCCTAATTCCTTTTCGAAAGACTTGAATCTCAATGATTTGTTCTGCGAGCTTTTTGGCGACTTCTTCGCAATCAGTATTGTTTTTCTTCTTGGCGAAATCTGCAACTTGAGTGGCACTGTATTTGTTCATTTTAAAATCGATTTGAGCATCACTGTATATCGAGGCTCCAAATGTAGAATATAGGGCCACTTTCTTTAATGATGTAATTTTTGTGTCCAACCAAGAAATTCTAAATTGTGATACCGCAAATACAAATGCAACAAGAGCTGCAAACGATTGCGCAAGTGTACTGAAAAAATAGAGAAGAATCGTTTCCATTAAAACACGTCCTCGGCCTTAGCCGAAAACTTCGTAAATTCCCCTCTCCACGCCAATTTTGCCACTCCCGTTTCTCCGCCTCGATTCTTCGCAATAATGATCTCGGCTTCAGAACGGTCTTTGGTATCCGAATTATAAACTTCATCTCGATAAATGAACCAAACCATGTCGGCATCTTGCTCGATATCACCAGATGATCTTAAATCTTGAAGCATCGGCCTTTTGTTGTCTCGCCCTTCAACTCCCCTGTTTAATTGGGAAAGCAGAATTACGGGGCATTCAAGCTCTTTGGCGAGAAGTTTAAGGCCTCTAGTGATGACACCAATATCATCGGCCTTATTCCCTTTCTTAGTCTCTTCCATGGTCATAAGTTGAAGATAATCAACAACCACTGCTCGAACTTTGCCGTGCTTTGCCTTGTAGCGAAGGCATTGAGAGCGAATTCTTGCTAAAGAAGTTGAAGAGTAGTCATCAATAATAATTGGAAGTTTTGAAAGTTTCTCAGATGCTTTGGCAATTCTTTTTAAATCTTCAGCATTAAAGTCACGAGATTTGAACTTCTGAGAATTAACTAGAGACTCCATCGAAATCAATCGTTGAGTCAGCTCGGAGTGAAGCATCTCAAGCGAGAAGATGATGACGTGTTCATTATATTTTTCAGCAATCTTCTGGCCTATATTTAGGGCCAGGGCGGTTTTACCCATTGAAGGTCGGGCCGCCAAGACAATCAGTTGACCTGGAGAAATTCCTACAAGTTTATCATCAATTGAATCAAAACCAGTTTGGGTGAGTTTGGCGTGAGACGAATCTTTGTCGCGAAGTTCTTTAATAACTTCGAAAATGGACTCTTTAAGATCAAGAGAGTATCCAGATGTTGAGTTATCGTTAAGATCTATAAGGATTTTATTAATCTTTCCAACAAGCTCGTCTTGGGAAATCTCTCCATTAACTGCGAAGGATTGAATCTCTTTTGCTTTTTGAACAACATCTCTAAAAACAGATTTCTTCTTTATGACATCCGCATAGCTTTTTAGATTTGCAGAACTTGCATACTCTTCAAAGAGACCAACAAGAAATGATTGCCCACCTACACGCTCTAGTTCCCCGGTCTCATTAAGGCTTTCAGCGAGTGTTATATAGTCCGGTGTGACGCCGGCCTCTTTAAGCTTTAAAAAATGCTTATACACAGTGCTATTTCTAAATTCTAAAAAATCAGTTGAATTAATTTTAAGAGAATCAATTTCTCCGATGGAGTCGGGATCAGAAATAATTGAAGAGAGAAAAGCTTTCTCTGCAATTACCAATTCGCTATTTTCTTCTCGAAATGATTCCATTCTCACCTTATGACATTATCTGTTCGCCAGCATCCATTCTGGCCTGAATTAACTCTTTGATTCTCTCTTCAAGGATTTGCTCTCCAAGAAGACTATTTTGAATTTCTTCACCATAAAGCTTGTGGGCCTCTTTGGAGTACTTAGCATATACCTTTGGTTCTTTGAGAATCTCAAAGTAAGTCAGACTCGCAAGCTCGCGAGTTTTCTTTTCTGTATGCTGAATTTCAAATTTCTTTCTCTCTACTTCTTTTAGGGCGAGCTCTTTGGTTTCAATGATGTCTTTAAGTTTAACTCGCTCAACAACAAATCTCTTGTAACCATCGGGCTTGGTGTATTCCATCTGCTTATTGAGAGAGGCATAAAGAATGGCCTTCACTGACTTGATCTGGCCCTTATTGATAAACTTTTGAAAAAGAATCATGTCGATTAAAAGCTCACAAAGGTAGACCTTTGTTTTTTCAAATTCAATCTTTGCGGGAAACTTACCTCTAAAATCAGTTAGAAAATCAGAAGTTATTTCATTATTATAAACAGCATCCTCTCCGTACCACTTAACCAGTGAATCCAGAAATTGATCACCTTGGGTAATCAGATGAGTATCTGGGAAAGAAATCTTAACAACCTTCTTCCTTTCAACCGTTACAAATATAAATTCCAGATCAGGAATTGCTGATTTTAGGGATTCAAAATACTTTTTAATATTGCCGAAGAATTCTTTTTTATTGGTAAGTCCCAGGACTGAAGCAATATCTTCAATCTCTAAGGTGAACACACTTCTTTTTCCAACATCTCGGTGAGAGACAATTAACTGATAAAGTCTTCTTACTGCTCCACTATCAAGACTTAGGTAGGTTTCACGAGATAGTACAGAGTAATAGCCCCCGAGAAGATTCTGCATAATGTCTTTATCGAAGGTCACACTATGTCGAGCGTCTAGATTTTTAAGATCAGCATAATCTTCATTTACAACAGACTTTCGAGATTGAATGAGATGTTTCTCAACATCGACGTTCTTAGAGCCTGAGGTTGAGTAGAAAGACTTTTTAAACTCTATGGTCATGCCTAACATTCGCTGAATTGAGTCCCGAATATTGCCGTGTGAGCCCTTACTAAGCCCCAACCTCTTTCGGATCTCTTCATATGTGAAGGCCGGAGAATCTGTTTTCTGCTCTACACACATCGACATCAAAATATTGAGCACGTCTTGATCAAGCTTGCCGGCCGCACCAGAGTTCCCTCTGAATACGACTTCGAGACGATGAAGGTTAGAGTCTTCATCAAACCACTTGGTCGTAGAATGCTTTTCAAACTTCTCTTGCTTCTTGTTTTTGCAAAATTCAAATGGCAGAGCGAGGCCTATGTTGAACTCAGACTTGAAGTTAACGATGTCGTTGCTTGTTGCCTTGACCGTAGGTATGAGATTGCTATCGTCGATTGCCTCAAGCGCATTACGAGCTTTGAGACCATTATTTAGAGCAGAATTTGCGTTGATGTTAATTTCAAAGTTTTCCATATGTATTAATAGTTTCAGTTTTTCCGCCAAAAACATCAAGAAGAATTTTTCCACTGAAAACATCAGAAACAATTTTGTGGGCCATAAACATCATAGGGGCAAATCTCTTTTTAAAACATCACTCGATATTAAAGTAGGCCATTAACATCAGCGATTGTTTATTTCCTCAATGAAAGTAGTCCATCGACAACATAGTGTGATGTTTTTAACCGACTTGGATTTCGCAGGCCGCCCCGACACTTGTCAAAATTCCGCCAAAAACATCAGGGCCAATATATTTTTAAGCATGTACTCCGCCATTAACATCATAGCGTGATGTTTTTGACGGAGTTCGATCCAAACTAAACGATTTTCATGATGTTTTAACCGGAGTTTCTAGACTTTTGTTAGATCAATGATGTCTTTGGTGGAGTTTGTCTGATGTTATTGCCGGAGTTTATAAAAGAATGATGTGAATGCCGACCAGTGTGATGTGATTGGCAGACTTCTATGATGTTAATGCCTGAGTAGGCCGATGTGATAACAGGAGTTCACTGATGTGGTTGCAGGAGTTAAGAGAGATAAGTGGCTGTATTAAATCAGTTTGAGTTTCTCTCTAGTAAGTAAGTAGTTATTTAAATTCTCTACTTACTTCCGTGATGTTTTTGCCCTACTTAAATTGAATTCGGAAAACACTTCGACCTTCTTCGTTGATAGTAGCATTTTTTCGGTCACATACAATTTCTACATATAAAAGCAATGTCTTGGCCACTCATGCGAGGCAATTGCTATTGAAAGACGAAGGAAATCGATGCAATTGGACCATTGAAACCATTTTATAATTATCATGAAGCGAAAAGAACTCAAAGAGGTATTGTTTCCTCAATATTCTGTTTAATAATAAACTCTTTCTCATCAATAGACTTACTCATCGGAAAAAATTGTATATTCAGATGATAGACCTGCTCACCCTCTTTGACCTGAGAAAGCTCAGCTAGTTTCGCTTTAAAACTACGGATAAGATCTTTAATCACCGGAAGTTGATCTCTTTTTATAGCTAGAAGTGCTGTCTGGAATTCTCTTTCATCAACAGGAAAGTCTACTCTTTTTTTACCAATATCGAACACCTGGCGATAATAATTCCGAACACTTTGCATAGGTTGATCATTTCGACTTGATTCATGGTTGTACAGTCTGTGAAGCCTCCCCTCAGTGTCCTCGGATAAAAGCCCTAGCTGCAAAAGCTTATCTATAGATTGCTCAATGAGATCCTGAGAAACATCTTCAATAAAATAAGATTTTAAATTTTTTCGAGTACAGTTTGTTTTTAAGTTACAGAATGAAAGGATGGCCAAATTGGACCAGTGTGAAAATAAATCTTCATCATTAATTTCAATGCGTGTACCTTTTGGCCCAGCCAGCTCCTTCATAACAACTTCATATAAGTTCTTTTCACGAAGATTCTTAGCTTGTGAATATTTAACCATAAACCCGAAAAAATTTGATTCGGTAGAATCGAAATTTAATGATTTTGATATTTCTTCAATTAAGACAGGGGTTATGTCCTTTTTTCGTGTTAAAATTTTAAGAAGAGTATCGGAAGATTGAAACCCAATGGCACTGGCCCAT
>CAMDDI010000218.1 GCA_945890905.1 Bacteriovorax stolpii | reverse complement strand
AAGCGCAAACTCTTCGGAACCGCTTTTGAGCGTCCCGGTAGGGAAGGGTGGCTTAAAAACTTAAAAAATCGTCCTACTTCCAACCGAAGTGATTCTTAAGAAATGAATAGATGTGGGGGGAAGCGTGTCCTGGTTCATGATGAGGAAGTTTTTTTGGTCTCTCAACACTCACGATATTCCCATTGGCCTCTAAAACCTGTTTAAAAGTCTCAACACCTGTGGGTCCCACTACAACATCATCTTCACCGGTAATAATGTGAATACGTTGATTTGAAACGGTTATTTCCATCTTATCTTTTCGCAGCCATGCAAACACTTCTTTTGAATCCAGAGCTGGGGAAACGAGTTGGCGGCGGATGCTTAATGTTTTCTCATAAAATGCTGATTCAAAAAGATGATTGGCCTGATTTTGACCCACACCAGATCCTATTGCTACGGCCACTCGCTGAAAGTCTTTGAACACAGGCAATTCGGTTGCGCGTATACAGTTAAAAGCACCAAGTGAGTGGCCACCCAAGATTACGCTGGTACATGGCGGATATTGCCCAACACCCAGAGTCTGTTCCATCAAAAGATTCATGCGCACAAAGGCTTCACCAAATATTTCGTGAGAATGGGCCTTAAATTCCTCCAAAGAATTGGCCTCATAAAAGCTTCCCAGATAGTGGCCAGGATGATCAAAAATAACACATGGGACACCCACTTCCACTAAACGCGTGGCCCAGTTTAAACAATCACCCTTGTGAGAAGTGTAGCCATGAGTGAAAAAAGCCCATTCTTTTTTAACGGCATGACCCTCTTCTACAGAGGGAATAAAGGCCAAGGCCTGCACGGTAAACCAGGGCAATGAGAGCTCGGTGCAAATAACTTTTGTCGCCATTGTGAGACCTTTGACTCGGCAAGTTAGACGAATCTTTTCTGGGATAATGATTGACGAATTTTCTTCAAAACATTAACTTAGAGTTCTCTTTTTTAGAAGTAACAACTTTCTGATTTCGATATGCCCGCTTAGCTCAGTTGGTAGAGCAAGGGATTGAAAATCCCTGTGTCCGTGGTTCAATTCCGCGAGCGGGCACCAAGTAAAAAGCCTCAGCAAATTTAACCCATTTGTTTGAGGCTTTTTTTATTTCATGATCAGAAATATTAAGTTCGCAACACAAAAATCCTTTGATACGTCCATCAAAACTTTCAAAGGATTAAAATGAAATCTATATTTTTCGCTGTATTTTTGTCTATTTCAGCATTTGCAGGAGATAAAGTTCCTTTTACTTTACCTGCTGATTTCTCTGTCATGATGGCTCAGCCAGATTTTACGACGGCAATTGAAGAAGCAAGAAAATCGTTGCCTCAAGAATTTGATATGGCCTTACTTAGTTGGGCCATAAATGATGAAACGGGCGAAACGATACAAAATACAGTGGAAGAAGTTGGAAATGCAACACATGATGCAACTGTTGTGGTTCTTGTTAGCAAGATCAGACGAAACACACTATGTATGCCGTCATATCACGGAAAAATCGTAGGTAAAAAAGTAAATTATCATTGGGCGATTAAGTTTGTTGGTCAGATTAATCCAGCTCCAGGTTGTTAATAGCTAATACTTAAAAAAGCCTCAATAAATTTACGAGATTTATTGAGGCTTTTTTAATATATCGGAAATGTCCATTCGCCATATTCAAGTTAGTCAGCCTCTTGCATCAATTGTTTTATTTTTGTTCTCAATTCTACTCATCACTTCAATAATTCATCCAAATGTTTTAAAAGACTCCTATGAAAAATACACACGTTTTATCCCTAGTAGTTTGCCTACTACTCTCTCACCAAGTGATCGCAGCTCAGCAGTTTAATGAACGTGACTTGCTTAATTGGTCCAAGGGTCAGTCTCCTCAGCTCGACGAAGTCCGGGCTACACTCTTAGCGGCCCAGACATCTAGAAATATAGTGGAAGAACAGTTTGCTCCGGAAGCGTTTGGTAAGGCTAGCTACGCGGAAACTCAAGAGCGACCTATTATTCAATTTATTCCGATTTTTTCTCCTGTTAAGACGGCCCAACTTGGTGTGAGAAAGAAGTTTTCTAAAGGGTTTGATACTCAGCTAATGGCCACCACGGATCAGAGGTCAGCTTCGTCTGCTCGCTCTGGTACTTATGATAACGTGACCACAACAGTTTTGAGCTTCACGATGCAAATGGATCTTTGGAAAGATTTGTTTGGTCGAGTGACTGATGCTCAAAGGCAAAATGCACAACTTGAATCACAGAAAGCGGTCCTAGAAAAAGAAATTCGATCCAAGGTTTTTGATATTGCCCTTCGTCGAATTTATTGGAATTTGGTGGCACTTGAAGAGCAGCTTAAAATTACTGAGCGCTTGAAAGTAACTTCTGGACAGCAACTCCAAGATTCGAAGAAAAGACTTCAAAACTCTATAGGGGACGCGGGGGAAGTGGCACGCTATGAAGCCCAAGTTGCATCTCGCTCGAGTCAGTTGATATTTTTAAATTATCAGCGTGAAATTTTATTAAAGCAGCTTAAAACCCTCCTTCCTGATATTGGTAAGTATGATCTTGAACTCTCAAAATACGACATCGATAAGGCCATAGGAGAAGTGGTTCATTGCACACAAGTGATCATGAGAGAAAATGCTGTTCCTTATCAGTTCACAAAGTATGATGAAGTGGTCAGTCTCCTAAGAGAAGTCAAAAGTCGTCAGAGATTAATTAATGATCGTTACTCCGACATTGATATAAAACTTTTTGGTACTGTTCGGTCGACAGGTGTGGGGAGTGATCAAATTTCAACAACTGAATATCGAGGTAGTTTTGGAGATGCATACAAGGACATGAAAAACAATAATCGGGCCGGTTATGAAGCCGGGATAAATTTTGTGTTGCCTCTGGGGGATGCGAAAGAGAACACTCAGAAAACGAAGTCTCTCTATGATGAGATGAAACTTAATGCAGCAATGAACCAATCAGACTCTCAGCTTGTGAGCACCCACACCCAGTTAGCAAAATCCATGCAGCTTATTCAAGACGTGATTGCCACTCAAAGAATTGGAACTGCGGCACTGGAAAAACGACTTAAAGTTATTCAGACCAAATATTCTCAAGCAAGAATTTCAGTTAATGATTTAATTCTTGATCAAGATGCCTTGCTTAACTCTGAATTCTCAACTGTGGATGCCCAGCTTCAAGCTGTGAATGTGGTGCTTGATTATTTAACTGTCTTCACTGAAACGCCTTGCGAATTTAACAGGAACTAAAATGAAGTTTTTTGTCGATTTTTTTATACGAAACTATAAACTCACCATAGTGATGACTTGTTTCCTCTTGATCTTTGGTGTGCAGGGCCTCAAGCGCATGAATGCTGAAGCTTGGCCCCAGGTAGATTTTGCAACTGCAATTATCACCACTCAATATAAAGGGGCTTCGCCGGGTGATATAGAAGTTTTGATTACAAAACCCATTGAAGATGAAATTCGAACAGTGAGTGGACTCAAAGATGTGAAATCCACTTCACAAACAGGCCTCTCGACCATCATGGTTCGAATCGACATGGATAATGTGAATGAAAAAGAAGTCATGGATGATCTTCAAAAAGCGGTACAAAGAGTTTCAAAACTTCCTCCAGACTTAGAACAGCAGCCTCAATTTATTGAACTAAAGTCAGATGAGTTCCCTGCCATTGAGATTGCGGTGATTGCTTCTGGTGAGAACCGATTAAGAGACAGTGTGGCCGATCTTTTAAAAGATGAAATTGAAGACCTCCACGATGTGAAGGATGTACGTCCTACTGGTTTCAGGGCCCGCGAGTTTACCATTGAGCTCGATTTAAAACTTTTAGATAAGCTGCACATTGGTGTCACAGAAGTTTTGAGTAAGCTTCAAAGTCGAAATATTTCTATCCCCGGTGGGGATATGGAAAAAGGATCACATAAAGACTTAGTGAAGCTTGAGGCGAAGGTCAAAGATATTTCGGATTTAGATAATTTGGTCGTGAGATCAAACTTCAACGGCAAATCTGTGAAGCTTGGAGAGATAGCAAAAATTCGTGATGGAGCTGAAGATTCTCGCACTCTCGCCAGTCACAATGGCAGAGAAGCTGTTCTTCTCACCGTGAATAAAAAATCTATGTCGGATACACTTAAGCTCGCTGCAAGTGTGAGAGAGCTTCTTAAAAAATTTCAGCACACCTACAAAGGTAAAGTTGAATTTGATATCTACTACGATGAAGGGGTGATGGTAGATGATAAACTGTCAACATTGGCCAACAATGCTTGGTCAGGACTTTTACTTTTAATTGTTTTCTTAATGCTCTTTATGCCGGGTTGGATTGGGGCCATGACCGCTCTTTCGCTTCCAATTGGTATTTTAACTTGTTTTGGGCTTATGCCTTTTTTTGGTCTCAATCTTGATTCCATGTCGATTCTCGCCTTCATTATTGCGATGGGGAACTTAGTTGATAACTCAATTGTTATTTCTGATAACTTTATTAATTTGCGCCGTCAGGGTGTGGAGATAATTGATGCCATCAAGAAATCCGTGATGGATTTATGGGCACCTATTACGGCTACAGTTTTGACTACCATCGCTTCTTTCTTACCGATGCTTGTGACAACAGGAATTATGGGAGGATTTATTCGTCCCATTCCGATTGTGGTTACCATTGCACTAGTTGTTTCATTGGTTGAATCCTTTTTCCTTTTGCCAATCCGTTTAATTTTTGTGGGAAACAAAGTGGCCCCAGATAAAGAAGGCAAGACTCACTGGTTTGATACTTGGAAATTAAAATTCGAAGTTCTCATGAGATGGGTAGTTCATCACCGCTACATCACCGTGGGTGCATGCTGTGGCATGATTTTAGGTGCTATCCTGCTAATGGTTTTTGGAAACAAGTTTATTCTTTTTCCTTCGGAGCAAACCGAAGTCTATCTTGCTCGAGTAGAATCTCCTCGAGGTACTCCCATTGAAGTGACTTTAAAGAATGCTTCTGAACTTTCAGAGAAGATTCTTAAAAGTACTCCAAAGTGGACCAGGGAAGTCACCGCCCGTGCTGGTACATCGAAACCGTTCCCAGATGATCCGAAAGGAGGAGAGGGTGATTCTCAAGCTTTGGTTATGATTTTTGCAACGGATGAAGCGAAATTCAATGTTCCTCATACTCAGTTTTTAGCAGAGCTTCGAAAAATTGATACATCCATGTACGGTCGAGTGACTTTTGAAGAGCAAATCAATGGGCCTCCGGTTGGTTCACCTATCACAGCAACATTTAGATCTTCTGTACCGGAAAAGTTAGATGCT
>CAMDDI010000217.1 GCA_945890905.1 Bacteriovorax stolpii | reverse complement strand
GCGTACCAAAGAAGTGATGCTTGCACGCATCGACACCATTAGCGAGAAACTCAAACTCGTTTTAAAAGACTTGAAGAAAAAAGATGTTGTGAATGCCTGTGCAAAAGTTAAAGAAGTATTTGTGATCTATCCAGATCATGTCACTGATATTGGATCTCACCTTGATCCATTTGCTCGTCGAGCGGCCGAAATTAAAAATGATGCTTTAAATGAATTGATCATGCTCCATAGTCAGACTCTTGAATGTGACCGCGGTACTGAAAGTGAATATATTAATCCAAGAACCATGGGCCGCAACATGAAGGATATTTTGAATTCACTTAAAAAACAAAGACGAGTAATCCGTCGCTCGAATACTAGTTTTGAAAATCCGTTTCATTACGAATACGAATTCTAATCCTGGCCGTCATTAAACTTGATGCCGATTTTAAATTCTCTTTCAGATTCATCAACTGGGCGATGAGACATGATCATGCCCACCAAGGGATCATCTAAATCGAATTCTCCAAAACCGATGACAATCACTTCAGAGGTTTTGGGGAATGGCCCTAGGTCTTGACTGATGAAGGCCAGCCCACCTTGAGAGAGATCAAAGAGTCGCATCACATGGATGTTCGGATCATCTTTGAGCATGACCTTTACAATCTTGCCTGCCTTCGGACGAACTCGGACACTCTCTCGCTTGTCTGCAAATTTTTTATCCTCTTCATCCAAGCTGAGCATATCAAATTCATCTTTCAGAAAATTCTGGTCTCGAGATGAGCGCTCTGCCATCGGTTTCGGAACTCGTCCCATATAGGTTGAATAAACTTCAGGCCCTTCTAAAACTAATTTTTGGGTTCGCCAAGTGGTGGAGATATCTACGCCAAGTTTATTAAAGCTTTCAATTGTTTCAGACTCATCCAGGAGTTTAATTTCTAGTGGAAACGCCGTGACAAGTTGAGAACCTCTGATTTCGGATTTCTCAGTTTTAAAGATAAACTGCAAATTTTCTGAATAAAAATAGAGGGGCAGTGAAGGATCAAGAGAGAATTGCTCTAGGAAAGTAAAAGCGACACTAAGGTTTTTTAAGTGAAATGAGGCAAGAGAAGTTGTTCCGATAATTCTCTTTCCGTCATGAAGTTGCCAGGTTGTTAAGGGGAACTGATTACGCTGAATAAAGCGAAAAATTCGCTGATATTCTGCAGTTCCAGTATCTGAGTTTATTACTTTCATACTCTAAATATTCACCTGATGTTTTGTTAAATTTTAACATAGGTTCTAGAAATTTCTGAAAAACAAAAGACGGCTTTGCCACTTTTTAGAAATCTTGCGATTCTCAGGAAGAGAAAATGCCTTACGACGGTATCCTGGGCGAGAACTATCTGAGGCCATTTCCATTTGCTGCTTCACTGTTTCACGAAAGACATTCATTAAGTTCTCTTCTGCCCCCACAGTTTTCTCAATTCCCAAGCGGTTTAAATCCAAAAGAACTTGGTGAATACTCTCCACGGTGGATAAGCATTCAGGTAGAGGCTGATGCTTCACCTTAAATTCTGAACGGCGGGTGGTCTTAAAACTCACCCGGGGAATATTATGAAGAGCAGTCGTGAGCTTCATCATTTTTTTAGCACAGGGCCAGGTACCATCAATCACCACAAATTGTGCTTTCTTAGAACCCAGCTCCACCTCATCTCCCGAAAGATTGATGGTCTCATCTCCTGGATAGAGAACATAAGTTTGATAGTCCGGATCATGGATGAATTTAAGGAACTGCGGATTCTCATCAAAGCCCACATCCACCAAAATCTGGGAATTCTTAAGGATTAAATGGGTAAAGCGGCCAGTGCCGACCTTCTCTTTTTTAAATTCCATGGGGTGCATGAGGATTAAAAACCGACTTTCGGTCTCAAAAGGATGGATAAATTCGCATAAACACGTGCGCAGACGGCGCCGGCAGGTGAGACAGAGATTCATCATTTTTGGAGTTACATTATCCATCAGTTTTCCTATATTTCCTTATATGACAAAAACACCACCACGCCTACCCAGAGTCCACAAAATTGCTCTTACCGGAGGCCCCGGGGGTGGAAAATCCACTGCCGCAGAACTCTTTAAGCGGGAGTACAAAGACTTCATCTCTTTGGTTCCTGAAGTAGCAACCTTACTTTTTAAGGGTGGTTATCCTCGAGTAGACTCCCCTTTGGTGGTTGAGTCGATTCAGAATTCTATTTTTCATGTTCAGCTTAATATCGAAAACACCTACAGCACACTCTTCCCCCATCACACACTCCTTTGTGATCGCGGAACCGTGGACGGAGGGGCTTACTGGCCACAAGGCCCAGAAGATTTCTTTAAGACCATGGGAACAAGTCTCAAAGAAGAGCTCGCTTCATACGATGCGGTGATTTTCTTTGAAACTGCAGCTGCCGGTGGTCTCTCTATTGATTTGGGAAATCCAGTGCGAAATGAAGATCAGAGAAAGGCCATTGAACTTGACCTTCGTCTTAAAGATTTATGGTCTCAGCACCCTCACTTTGTATACATTAAAAATGAGCCTTCGTTCTTGCAGAAAATTCTGGCGGGGATCAAGGCGATGGATGAGATTATCCAGCTGACTAAAGCTGGCCCCACGTGATCTGAAATGGATGTTGAAGTCTAGCCACCCGCGAGTTTCACCTTAAACCCTAGCTTTTCCAAGAAGGTCTTTATCTTATCCCTATGATCCCCCTGAATCTCGATCATATTATTCTTAAAGGACCCACCAGTTCCACATAGGCCTTTGAGCTTCTTCTCAATATCTTTAAAGTAGGCTTCATTCACAGGAAGTTCAAAGACCACCGTCACGGTCTTTCCCCCACGACTGTTCTTTTCTAAGCGGATCTTAAGGGTATGGGCACTGGGATTCATATCCGAAGATTTCGGACAAGCGCAGGGAAATTTTCCGCACTTCACACATCGTTTTTTAAAATTAGGATCATCAGAATAAACAAGTTCGTAGTCAGACATAAGTTCTATTAAAAAGTTGACTCGTCCATGAGTCAAGAACTTAAAAGTTGGATCTCGCTTCCCTGCTAATTAAAGACCGCTGTTCCGAAGAGAGTTGCAGTAGCTGTGAAAAGACCGATACCCAAAACGAGAATCACTTTTTCCATAAGCGCCTCCGGTTGAATGAAGTTCTACCCCGACTAGTATTCAAAAGGGTCTTACTTTTACTCATAGTCAGAAAATGTTAGCGAGACGCGTGATTAAGGGAAGATGGCCACCGATCTTGCAGGGTATATCTTTCACTACCATCCTTACATGCTCGGTTAAACAGTCGAAATCTCATCTTTTAAAATTTCAAGAATCGATTAAAATGAAAGTACTCTCAAAGGACCATCCATGCTTAAGGCACTCGCAGTACTCATCTTTTTCTCTTTCACAGCAGGGGCACAAAACCTCTCGCCAGAAGAGCAGAGGCAGCTCTTAAATGACGTTAAAGAAATGAAAGAGAAGGTCAATAAACTTGAAGGACAAAAATCCGCACCTACAGGTCTAAAGCGTGTGAACTATGAAAATGAAACTTCTGAAAAAAAAGAAGACACTTCTACTTCTGGCGCAGCTCCAAGTGCAAGCTTAAGTGAGGCGGATTCAAAAAAACTTCAAGAAGAATTAGAAATCATTAAACGCAAACAGGCCGAATCTCAAAAGATCCTAGATCAAATGGATAAAGATGAATAAATTTTTTGCTCTCCTACTCTGGCTCCTATCTTTCAATAGTTTTGCTGACTCTTTAAGCCAGAGCTTTCCCGCAGGTCGCGGAGCTTCATATAAGCTCAAGATGAAGCAAGACCCTACTCCCATTTCTTTTTCAATTTATGTTGCCGGCACTCGCGTGGATTCGGTTCATATCGAATATTTCATGGAGACCAAGGGCATTCTTCCAGTGCAGATGTGGCAGCAATTTGAGATTGGAATTAATCCCGGCAAACCTGCCGATATTCGTAAAGGTTTTGTGCTGACTAAAGAGTTATTAAAGCCAGAGATTATGCCGGCCGATTATTTGCGTGGGGCCAGTGGTGGTGTACAGGTCAATGATTTTTTATTTTCTGATAAAGCTCAGCTCGATAAAGATAAAGTGGGCGAAGAGATTGTTGAAATTGCGGCCGGATCTACTAAGGCCATGCATTACCGTACCAGCAATAATGGTCAGACCATCGATTACTGGATTAGTGACGATGCAAAGCCCATGGGGCTTGTGATGCTGGTTTCAAAGAGTGAAAAAAGTGCCAATCAAAATTATAGTCTTGAACTAGCGAGCCTTATGGATAATGTGAAACCCAAGATTCTACCTGAGAATGCGGTGCCATTATCTGAAAAAGGAAAATCCCTTCTCGCCAAACCTGAAAGAGTTCGATAACTAGATACATGCCTTGCTACGTACTTTTTCATAAACCCTATGGTGTGCTCTCGCAATTTACTCCTGAAGATGGAGCACGCTCCCTTGCGGAATTTGATCTGCCCAAAGACATTTATGCGGCCGGAAGACTGGATAAAGACTCTGAGGGGCTTTTATTTTTGACTGATGATGGGGCCTTGATTGATCGGCTTATGCATCCTAAGCACGAGAAGCAGAAAACTTATTGGGTGCTAGTGGAGAGAGTTCCGACTGAGGATGAACTTCAAAAAATGCGTTCGGGTTTAAAGATTGAAGACTATGTCTCAAAACCTTGTGAAGTAAAAATTCTTGATCCGCAGCCTGAAGTTGAACCACGTGATCCTCCAGTGAGAGTTCGAAAAACAGTGGTGGATGTTTGGCTAGAAGTAAAGATTACAGAAGGAAAGAATCGTCAGGTTCGGAAGATGACCGCGGCCATTGGGCACCCTACGCTCAGGCTTATTAGAAAAAAAATTGGTAATATGGAGCTTGGTGATTTGAAAGTTGGAGAGTGGCGAGAGATTCAGAAAATCTAACGCCGAACTTCGACGGCGCCGAAGTTTTAGTAACTTATCAAATTAAAAAATGGATTTAAATTTTGCAAGACCAGAAACAAAACCCTTTGAGGATTCGAAGAGTGTTTCTGGTTGGGCAAAATCAAGGTGCCTGCATTGATTTCTTTAAAATGCCCAACCAGTTTTTAATCATAGCAATTCTAGTAAAACATTCAATGTCGAAAAGGTATCGGGTAAGCTACACGAGCTTTGAAATCAGAGACGCTGATTAGATTCCCAAATCTAATGCAAGGCTTCGCCGGCGCCTAGTTTTTAAAGAGTTAGCTATAATTGAGAATGGATTTAAATGTGCAAGACCAGAAACAAAAACCCCTTGAGAATTTGGGGAGAGTTTCTGGTGGGTCAACAATTGAATTCTCCTG
>CAMDDI010000216.1 GCA_945890905.1 Bacteriovorax stolpii | reverse complement strand
CGACGAATATCGCACAGACAAGCGAATCAAAAAGGAAAACGAAGAGAGCCTGGAAAGAGAAAGACATGCTCAACTTTCCTATCTCAAGAAAGAAATTGAATGCCTCAACCGCAGACTGGAAGAATCTCACAAAGATACGCAAAAGTACGTAGTCGCATTCCATGAAGAGCAAGCCCGCCGAACTGAGACTGAGAACCATTTAAAAAATAGAACTGCAAAAGCGGCTGTCGATGAGGCCCTTGGGCATTTCCTGTGAGGACCTATGAATATAACCCCTAGAGACATCCGCCTATTCAAAAGTATTGCTACCTACGGGATGCTTACTACCAAGCAGATCAATTCCGTATGCTTTAACTCGATCGCACTTACGACCGTGCTGCGCCGTCTGAGAATTCTGGAAGCTGAGAAATACATCCAGAGACTGCGTGGCCTGGAATCCCAAGATGTTCTTTGGCTCATTCTATCTAAGGGAGCTGGAGTGGCCAACGTAGAGATGCCCAAGCGCCACTGGAGTAAGAATTTACTGGAGCACGATCATAAGCTCATATCCCTTCGGCTAAATCTTGAAGCCACAGGTATCGCTCATTCATGGATACCAGAGCATTTAATTCGGGCGAACATCTTTAGGAAAAATGACTTTAGAACAGCAAAAGAAAAGCTCATCCCTGATGGATTAATGGGCGTAAACGCTAACGGGAAAAGGATATCTGTCGCTATCGAATTGGAACTGACACTTAAAAATAAAGACAAGCTCCGTAAAACTTTATCCCGCTACAAACGGCAAGATGGAATTGTAGGTGTCTGGTATGTTGCACCTACGACTTCTCTTTTAAGTTCCATCTCAAGCGTCTGGAGTTCTCTAGGAAATACACAGTCTGGAAACAGGCTTTACCTTTCCGTGCTTGATGATGTGATGAAGAATGCCAATGAGGCAAAAATACTTTGTCATGGTAGGGCAACGAAAACTTCAGAGCTATGGACACCAAGGCCTGCTCACCCCTCTGCTCAGTCGGTGAGCAATCAGAATGAAAACCAAGAGTACATTTCAAGTAAATCAAGTCCAGAGAATCACGCGCCCATTTGCCTTGATACGGGATAAGAAATTCGACGCCTCAACCACTGACCTCCCACCCCCAACGATGTTGAAGGTAGGAGGTCAGTGGTTACAGCGGAAGAGAGTAAAAAATAGAATTTGGGCGCGTGAATAAATCTAATTGAAAGAAATCTATGAGGAATCCCATGAAGAAAGTAAAACATAAAAACGAAGACTGGGGCGTAGTGCATGGAAAACAATGGAGTGATCGGACAGGGTTACAAAGAGAATCAAAAAAGTCATAATGAGCAGGAGTCTTCAAAGGCTCAAGTGCTCTTTGACAAGTTAATATGGGGGATTGATGAGGTTTGCGCCTTTACCCGATATGCCAAAGGAACGGTCTACAACCTCGTAAGCGAGGGGCAGATTCCGGTTCGTCGGCGTGGGAGGAAAGGAAGATTAGTGTTCATTCCAAGCGAGGTTATCGCCTGGTTTAAAGGAGAATGAACATGAGTAGAGCAGACCATTACAAAAAGATTAAGAACACGAAAGGTATTTATCAGTACCGGCAGACTGGCCAGTACATGGTGGAAAAAAGAATCAAAGGAAAACTTTATTCGAAGACCTTTGTTTCTCTTTATGAGGCCAAGCAGTGGCAGAAACAATTTGATGGCCCGGAACTTCCGGTCAAATGTGGCGAAGAAAGCAACTTCGCCACATTGAAAGTTGTTTGGGAACGAATGCAGCAAAAGCATTTCATCACGCTGGCAACTTCAACGAAGTCGGTTTGGCGCAGACGTTATGAACTGTTGAAAGACCTTGAGCACTTGCCGATGAACAAGATCACGCCGGCCAAGATTACAGACTGGGTGATCGAGAAAGTCAGCTACTTTACGTCTAGTGACTACAACACATCTGGACGCGGAAAGGCCGGACGCTGCAACCTGAATAATGAACTCAATATGATTGTATCGATTTTTAATTGGTACAAACAGAGCGAGGACTTTGAACTGGAAGCGGTCTCACTCACCTGCCCTGTGAAGCTCAAGCATCGCAAGATGGGTTTTATAAAGCCACTGCCGGACAAACAGAAACAGATCAACTTGGAGCACGCTTTTCTCTTCTTTGATTTTCTGAAGCCACTCTACCAAGACCTGGCCAAGATGCAATTTTATACCGCTGGCAGGATTGGCGAGGTATCGGGTCTTCAGTGGTCAAACATCGATATGAAAAATCGCCGGATGCTGATCAAGCACACTTGCATCTGGGATATGAGTAGTAAGATGTTTATCGAACTGAAGCCGTTTCCAAAAAATCGGGAAGCAAGGGCCGTCTTTATCACCGATGAGATCATGGAGATTCTAAGACACCGTGAAGCTTTTCGGATTCCGGGAAATCAGTATGTCTTTCATGTCGAGGGACTGCCACTTAATTACTGCACCATCCAGATTAACTATCGGGGTGCTCAGAGACAAAGTGGTGTGCCTTACACGGGAACACATATTCTTCGGCACGGAATGGCAAAACTCGCGCGGAAGGTTGGCGGTGGATTAGATGCAGTACTGGCGATGACGGGCCACAAGGACTTGAAGCTCGCCGATCACTACTCAAAATGCACCGAGGACGACCAAAAGAACTTTTCAGAGATGATTATGAAGCATATCCGTAAGGAAATGCAGACTGAGCAACCGAAGAGCGATTTTGAGAACGTCATTCAGCTCAGGCGTACAAAGATTGGTTAAATCGTGTTATAAAAGTCGGAAACGCAGTCGGAAAAAGTCGGAAAGGGTTTTTGAAGACCCTTTCCATATTAAGAAATTTCAAAGGTTAAGAGGCCTATGCCCGAACTACCCGAAGTCGAAACCATCCGCACCCAACTCACTCACTATCTTCCCTTAAAGATAAACACCTTTACGCAAACCAAAGAGCTCAAACAAAACATCCTTCACACAGACATTGATCTAAAAAATAAAACCCTCATCGCCATAAAACGCAAAGGGAAAATGCTCGACTTCATATTCGATGACGGCTCCCATTTACTCTCTCATCTCGGCATGACCGGCACCTGGCTCATTGGCGAAGAAATCAAAACCACCAAACACACTCACCTCATTCTAAAAGGTGAGAAATATACTCTCGCCTACGACGATCCTCGCCGATTTGGTCATATGTATTATTACACTGCTGAAGAAGCCGAAAAAAAACTTTCCGAACTAGGTATGGATTTGGCAGATCCTGCACTTGATCTGGCCTATCTGACTGCCGCTATAAAACGTTTTCCTGAGCGCGCCCTTAAAGTGACACTTCTTGATCAAAAACTCTTCGCTGGCTCAGGGAACTACATTGCCAATGAGATCTGTGCTCGGGCCCTCATCCGACCTACAAGAAAATGTAAAGATGTGAAGAAAAATGAATTTCCAAAACTTCTTAAGGCCATCAGTGATGTAATCACACCGGCGCTTGCTTCGGGAGGAACTACTTTTCAAGGTGGCTACCGTGATTCAACAGGTGAAAGAGGTCTGGGAGTTCAGCACTTAGTGGTTTTTTATCAGAAAATTTGTCAGATGTGTAAGAAGACTCCTGTTAAGAAAATCATCCTTGCCCAGAGAGGAACCTACTACTGCCCGCATTGCCAAAAGTGATCCAGTCTAATTTTTTGCAGCTAAGGTATTGGCCTGAAGTAATCGCTTGGCCAAAATTCTGGCGCAAGAATGGTAAATTTCCATACGCAGTTTATGATACTGAGGCTCATACATTAAATTGATCTTACTGGTGTCAAAAAGCATCGCCACCACTTTAGTATTGGCCACCACACTCGCACTGGCCGGACTATGGTGAACAAAACTCATTTCACCAAACACATGTCCCCCACCCATAAGTGTGGTAATAAATTTTCCATTGATCACAATATTTACTTCACCATTAATGATGAAAATCAGGTGCAGATTAATAGAGTTCTGCTCAATGAGCATTTCCTTGGCCTCATACCCTTTGAACGTCGCGATTTGTGCCATATTCTTTCTATCTGTCTCGTCGAAATTAGAAAAGAAATCGATCTTTCCAATTAATTCGAGTTTTTTATCAAGACTTACTTCCATGAAAACCTCATTTTAAAACTATTATACTAGGAATTAAAAAATGTGCTGAGATAATCTTTCCTGATGCATCGCCTCCTCCCCATGAAAAACTGTCCACTCTGTGTGAAATATTTCATAATTTATCTTATGCAATCTATTCAAGCTATCCTACAAAGACTCTATGATACTCATCGAAATTACAGTGAAGGACATCCCGCCACTTATATTCCTGAGCTCGCAAAAGCTGACCCCAAAAAATTTGGGATCGTAGTGACGACTGTGGATGGAGAAGTCTTCAAAGTCGGCGACTTCGATACAAAGTTTAGTCTACAGTCCACTTCCAAACCTTTTATCTATGGTCTCGCCCTTGAAGACTTAGGTCGGGAATATCTCCATTCAAAAGTTGGTGTTGAGCCGACCGGAGAAGCTTTCAATTCTATTGTTGAATTAGAGAAGACCACTCATCGCCCATACAATCCTATGATCAACTCTGGGGCCATTGCTGTTAGCAATATGATTGTGGGCTCAAGCTTTGAGGCGAGACTACAAAAAATTATGAATCTCTTCGGAGACTATGTAGGTCATCTAGTAACTGTGGATGAAAATGTTTTTGAATCAGAAAAACAAACTGCTCATCGCAACCGCTCCATCGCTCACCTTTTGCGCCACTTTGGTGTCATTGATGAGCATATTGAAGAAACTCTTGATCTGTATTTTAAACAATGCTCAGTTTTAGTTGATACCCAGGACCTGGCCATGATGGCCGCTACTCTGGCAGCAGGAGGAAAAAATCCTCGCACTCATAAAGAAGTCATTCGCTCTGATTACGCCAAAGATATTTTAAGTCTCATGTTTACTTGCGGCATGTATGACTCTTCAGGAGAATGGGCCTATTCAGTGGGCATTCCCGCCAAGAGCGGAGTCAGTGGGGCGATCTTTGGAGTGGTTCCCGGAAAAATGGGCATTGCTGTGTACTCACCTCCCATCGATGCCAAAGGTCACTCCATGCGGGGGCTGAAAGTTTTTAACGATCTCTCCCAAGAATTAGGTTTAAGTATTTTTAAAGGACATCCATGAATATCTTTTTCATACTTCTCTTTTCACTATGCACTTTTGCTGCTGAAGATTTTGGTGGTAAAGACGGCATGAACGGAATTGATTTTAAAACATACAAAGATTTCCCATCCACTTGGAAACTTGTCACCATCCGCTTTCGCAAGGATACCGGTGAAATGCGTCTGACTTATGCCAATGATATTGCTTTTAAAACTCTTGAGTCGGGTGGAATTAATTATCCTGATGGAGCAGTCTTTGCAAAAACCGGAATTAACACCGGAGTTGATCCACAATTTGAAAGTTCAGTTGTGCCTTCTGGAATCCGTC
>CAMDDI010000215.1 GCA_945890905.1 Bacteriovorax stolpii | reverse complement strand
CCAACCGGAATACCAGCATCGTGATCCAGCTGCCAACGGTCAGTTTGAAGTTCTTGACGCTCAACCCGGTAAAAAATCATTGAGCCATCTAATTCATTGAGCTTAGACATGAGTGCATTTTGCAGAATGAGCCGCTCTTGCTTTAAAGCGATCATGTCATCCAGGGCCTTACGTTTTTCACGCTGCAAATGATTAATTTCTTCATCATAACGGGCAGCTGTTTGGACTTTTTGTTGATCAAATGTCCAAAGGAAATGATTAATGTCGTTGAGCTGCTTTAAAAAATCGTCTTTTCTCACAATTAACTGCTCACGGTATTTGGTGGCCTCAAAGACTCTAATACCTAAGGCCTTGGAATAAAAATTAAGCACTGTGCCACGGCGAAAGTAGTCTTCTTTGGGATAGCACGGAGAGAGGCTTTCCACGAAAATAGTGAAGTGAAAGTCCTCTACACTTCGGACATATGAGCGACAGTATTTTGAGCCTTCCTTGAGATTGACTTTAAATAGAACTAAGTCCCCTGCGCGAAAGAACTTTGTATTATTGTTTTCAACTTTGATTTTAAAGACCCGAGTTGCATCGTCTTTATCAGACACTCGACCACTAAAGCGCTCATAGTCATGAGCAGGATTGATATTCCCGTTGTTATCTGGTTCCACCAGGCCCTGGTCGGGAAATTTAGGGGTCAGGATGACAGCTCTAGCAGTAAGCGAGAACACACTCAAGAAGACGAAAAAAAGCAGTTTTGGAGAGTGGACATCGGTCTTCATGCTTCTTATTATGATTCAGATTTATATAAAACCCAAGGAGATTTAAATGGAATTTTTCATTGATACAGGTGATATGAACGAAATCAAGAATGCTTACAAATGGGGCTTTATTGATGGAGTGACTACCAATCCAAGCCTAGTGGCCAAAGCCGGAATTGATCAATTCACCTTGATTAAAATGATCTCTGAAGTGGTTGATGGCCCTATCTCAGCTGAAGTGATCTCACTTGAAGCGGATGGAATGATTAAAGAAGGAATGGAACTCGCAAAAATTCACAAGAACGTAGTGATCAAGCTTCCCATGACTAAAGATGGAATGATTGCTTGTAAGCACTTCTCAAAAAATAATATCAAGACCAATGTCACTCTGATTTTTTCTGCCAATCAGGCCCTTTTGGCCGCTAAAAATGGTGCAACCTATGTATCTCCTTTTGTAGGAAGACTCGATGATGTGGGCCAAACCGGAATGGATCTGATTGGAGAGATCCGTCAGATTTTTAATAACTACAACTTCGAAACTAAAATTTTGGCAGCATCCCTTCGCCACTCTCAACATGTGAAAGAAGCGGCCCTTCTTGGGGCAGACACCGCAACACTGCCATATAAGGTTATTGAAGGATTATTTAATCACCCACTAACGAAGTCAGGTTTGGAACAATTTTTAGCTGATCACGAGAAATCAAAGAAGTAGACTCACCTATTTACTCATTTTCCCTTGGGTTGTGCCGATAGAGTTTGTGGACACAACGGCTAACCTTCGGGGAAAAATGAAGCACTCATACTTAGTTATCACTGGCCTTCTTTTTATCGTTTCCTGTGTAGGAACTAAGATCGAAGAAAAAGGCACAACTGGGGCCATCAATTCCAGTGCCCCCTATTTTTGGAGCTCAGGCTTTCCTAAGACTGTAAGGCTCTCGCAGGACTTCAACGCTGATGAAACCACAGCGATTCAACTTATGAGTACAGCTTGGAGTACTGCTGTTAATAATCAAAAAACATTCTTTGCCTATGGTGCTGTGACATCCGAAAAGACCACAGGTCTGAGTGGAATGGATGCTCTACTTGATTCAGAGATGGGAATTTATAAAGCATCTAACTGGCCAGGTACACTTCCAGGCTCAGCTCTCGCTGTGACTCAAATTTTTGGACGACGTTATAATGTGGGTTCAAGTAGTGAGTTTGTGAGTATTGAGCACGCAGATGTTTTAGTTAATGATGACTTCTATGATTTTGATACCGCTGATACTGGGCCTGGTTTTGATTTAAGAACTGTGATCCTTCATGAACTGGGACATTTTTTAGGACTTCAGCATAAATCATCAAGCTCAAATCGCAACAGTTCAGTGATGTTTCCAAGTATTGATCCCACTGAGGCCAAGCGCGCTCCCAAGTCAGTTGATACGGCCGATATCGCCAACAAGTACAGCATCACTATGCCACTCACAGCTGATTCTGCGGCATTAGTTTCAAGTGGCCCTCAGCCAAGTTACACCATCAAAGATGGAGATGCTGGTCAAAGTATTAAAATTTTAATTGAGCTACATGCTGACGGAAACTGTGTACATAAAGAAGATGGCGTAGAAGTTCTACGCCACCCTGCTGGAATCTAGAATTTACAAATATTTTTTTAGCTCTTCAAGAGTCATTTTACGGTGAATGTGAGAGTTACTATCTTTAAGATTACTGAAGTCTTCAGTGCCATAAGTGTATTTTTTGAAATCAGCTTCTGCTGACTTTCCGTAAAACTCACCCATCTCTTTAATAAATTCTTCAACAAAAAGTGGCGAAAAAGATCTCTTATCAACCATGTGTCTCAAAAATTGCTTAAGGCCACCTTTGTCTTTGAATTTACCATCGAGATAACTCATAAATTTAGCGCCAAATGAATAGGCCGCTCTATCTGTGGTACGAGTGTAATAAGGGTGAGCTGACATTTTGCTTGAACCATTCATCTCTTCGCGAGCTGGATAGCCATTGTCTCGCCATGAAGCGAGAGCTTCATCTAGCCAACCTGAGTTTCCATTGGCAGGCATTACTCCACGAGCGAAATACGAGTGGAAAAGTTCATGGCCAAGTGCCATACTATCAGTAATAGTTGCTCCGCAGTATTCCATACCGCCGGCCCCAGCATTATAAACGGTCACTGAAGGATGAAGAAAGGCTCCGTAGTCTGACTCAAGTTCGTGAAAAATGCTTTCAATTTTTTTCTTCCAGCCATCCAGATTTCCACTTGGCCATCCAGATTTTCCTACATAAACCACTGCTGGAAGTGTGCGACCATCAATTGATTTGAGAGTAAAGCGAAGTTCTTGAACGGCCCCTTCCGGAACTGTATGAAAGAAGATACTCGAAGAAGTGTAGTATGAAGGATACACAATTTGGATCATGTTAGATTTGATCTCTTTCATGACACCATTGGTATAAATGGTTTGCTTAGCTCGTCCACCGATGAAAGTGATATTAAAGGCCATCTGTACTTGGTCGAATTCAAAGTTTGCTGGCAGGTAGCGCTCCAAAAATTTACGAGAATCTAGATCCGAAGTCCAAAACGCACTCTTCACTCCATCTGTACTAAAGCTTAAAAGCTCATTCAGAGGAACAGAAATAGTCATAGTGTGAGACCCCACGGCCACAGGAGCATTGATCAAACGAAGTGTAGTTTCTTTGCTAGGAGTTTGAGTCAACTTAGAAGTAACTTGAACCCCATCCAAAACAATTGAAGTAGGATCCTGAACGCTATCAAAAATAGGCAGGCCTGCTTCTGGAGCATCAAACTTAATCTCTGCTACCACACGGGCAGACTTATTGGGGATATCGTAAGTAATATTATAAATGGCCTGAGTGAAATCAACAAAAACTGCTCTACCTGTGTCCGTAGTAAATGAGCGTGGACGATGAGCAAGATCATTTCTTGTAGCATTGGCCGCAGATGAGATGAGCAGCAATGCAAAAATAAATTTCATGAGATACTCCTTGTGAACTCAAAGAAACATTGGATCAAATGAGTTTGCAGCTGTCTAGATATTGAATCTTTTTATTACTGCGCATTGCGCGATCAAGGTCCAAGAGTAAGAAATTGATCTGAATGAATACCCCATAAGGCCAGAAAGGCACCAAGTTCTAGAGCATAGACCTGTTGTACATAGCTCGTGCTAAAAATCTTGTGAAATTGATAAGGGAAAATCTCATTCGCCTTTGGTTTTGAAAGAAGAAAAACACCACTGCTAGCATTAGAAATCAAATAATGATCCTCATCCAATTTTTGAACTCCGCCTCGAAAAGGTGAAAAGAAGCTAGATTTAGGTTCTGTGGTGAAGGAATAAATCGGAATGCCAGTTGTGGGGTTTAATATTTGAATGGCAGAGTTTGTGGCCTCAGATCCTTTAATCGATTCTAGATTATTAAAAATTAGGATTTCTCCCTTATCAGTCACCTGCATATCATGGATAAAATTATTCACGGAAGTCGGTGTAGGAATTTTACACAAAACCCGGGAAAGGTTATCAGATAAAACAAATCCTCCATAGTGTAAGCTGTTAATAATGAAGTTTCCTTCCTTTAAACAAGAAAGAGTCGGAGTGGACTTCTGCACAGGAATTGAATAAAAAGAATTGAAGTGTGACATCTCAAAGGAAGCTTCGACTCCGGCCTTCATTTTAGCGACAATTACATCCTTCCTCCTTTTCATATTGGCCTGACCAAGAACATCGTTAGAGTTCTGCTTATTAAGTATTTCACCTTTAAAAGAAATCTCTAGAAAGGAATCTGCTCTGGTAGGAACATTATCTATAGTGATAATTTCTGTACTAAGAGCTAGAAGCGATTTTTTTCCAAAAGATAGATTGAGCTGATGATGGAAGTTTCCCTTAATCTCCCAAAGAAGAACTTTCTTATGATTAAAAAAACGAAGTCCTTTGTGATCTGCAGAAGCAAAGCTTCCATCTTCAAAAAACAAACACATTTGTCCTGGCATAGAGAGAAGCTCTTTGCCTGACTTATCAAGTATGCGACAGCCTTCTGCAAAAAAATACTGTGAACTCGCTTCGGCAGAAGAGATGAGGGCCATGAATAAAAGAATAAATCTGATCATATCTCGAACACCGTTTCGAATTAAAACACAAACTATTAAAACAATCTTCAAACTCAGATAGACATTGGATCAAATCAGTTCACAACTGTCCAGAGAATGAATCTATTTGCTACGAGCTTAAAACCTATAGGGCCTTCCTGGTGGGAGGTTCCAGGCTTTTAAAAATTGAGTGAGATCACGAGCATAAACTTGCTGTACATAAATAGGACGACCACCTAGAAGGTGGAGCTTGCGGGATGAATAAATCATATCCTTTTTAATCTTAGAATAGATGAATATGCCGTTGCTCAAGTGAGAGAAGAGGTAAAGATCGTCAGTAATTTTTTGGACTCCTCCACGAAATGGGGAATGGAAAAAGGCCTTAGGAGTTGCTCGAATACTAAATAAGACACTACCATTCTCTATATCAAACTCCTGAATCGCAGAACTAGGAGTGAGAAAATCTGTCGCTGATTCATAATTGTTATAGACAAGAATATTTCCGTTGGGAAGAACCTGCATATCGTGCATATTATTTTGAAATGATGCTGTGATGGGAATTTTTTGGATAACTCTTGATAAATCTGAAGAAAGAATAAATCCTCCATGAAGCAAACTGTTAACAATAAATTCTCCTCCTTTCAAAAACTTCTTTGAATAAGCTGAATTC
>CAMDDI010000214.1 GCA_945890905.1 Bacteriovorax stolpii | reverse complement strand
ATGGAAACTTTCCGATCCATTTATTCTGACTACGGTCAGACTCAGTGTAATTATTTCCAACTATCTCCTAAACAAGCTGGGGTTAATCCCAATATTTTAAGAAATTATTTTCTTACTCCCGTAGGTAAGCAAGTTACTAATCTCACTTTCACTGGCGGACCTAGTCTGGTGAAAGGTAGCTTAAGTAAGCTTCTTATTCCTAAATTTTTAAGTGAAACCGAAATCCTTCCGGATCATTTAAAGCATGGATTCAAAGTTTTGGAATTAACTGAAGAAGAACTACTTGAGACCTCACCTAAGAATGCGCTCAAGTCTTTCTACCATATTGATCAAATCGCAAGTGATCTTTTCCCTCGTTATGCCTGCGAGATCCTCTCTCGCTATTCAAACTTAGAGAGAACACTTCAATCCCTTATTTGGAAGATGGACGATGGCCGCTTTGATCAGAAAGTAAGCTTTAATAATCCTCTGATACATTCTCAATTAGTTCAAAAGCCCACTCAAGTTCTCTATCCAGGTAATCAAGATATCTACTTAGAGTTTGTAGATGGATCAACTCCTAATGATATTCATCTTCCACTTACACAGACCCAAATCCGTGTGAGCCACGAAGGTGAACTTAGACTCTATTCTTTAGAACTTATGTCAGGCGAGCAGACTATTGTGCGCTTACATGCAGAAGAAGCGATGATTTCATTTGTTCACTATATTCTTTCCCAGGCCCATCAGATTTCAATTTCTAAACTTATCCGCGCAGTTCATGTGCCAAGTTTAAATGATTTGAAAATTGTCATTGAAAATACTCAAAGCTTTAAAACTAACTACCAGGAGCTTTTGGAGAAGGTTGAGAAGTCCATAATGAATGCTTTTAGACTTCACGTGTCTCCTAAGAGAAACACGTGAAAATCGTCGTTCAAAGAGTCCAGGAAGCTACTGTTGCCGTGGAAAACGAAATCGTTGGCCAGATTGGTAACGGTCTTTTGCTTCTAGTTTGCTTTGAACATGGTGATGAAGATGCCGCCATCAACAAGGCCATTGATAAAATTTCAAAACTCCGGATCTTTGACGATGCCGAGGGGAAAATGAATCTTGATATTCAGGTTACTAAAGGTGAAATACTCTCTGTAAGTCAGTTTACATTAAGCTGGGATGGCTCTGGCGGACATCGTCCAAGCTTTGAGAAGTCTATGGCGCCTCAAGAGGCCAGACTAAAATATGCTCTATTTAATCGTGAATTGCGCAGTCGTGGATTTGTCGTGAAGGAAGGAAAATTCGGAGCCTTCATGAAGGTTTCCCTTATCAATGATGGCCCCGTAACTTTTGTTTTAGATTTCTAGTCTTAGTTCATCATTTCGCGAGTAAGATCTTTCTTTTTACCTTTCATTACAGATACAAGATTTTTCGTACGAGATTCGCGAGTCGCGCGATTAAGAACAAAGCGGATATTCATACCCGTAATTTTGCCCTGACGATCTGTCTTATTCTCTAAATGCCATGAAGCCCCTGCGCTTAACACCATCTCTTTAAGAATCACGAGATTTGTATCAATTCCTTCAATAGCTTTATCATCCACTCCACCGAACTCAAGTTCAGAAGCAGTAAATGTATTACCAGCAAGAAAGAGACTCACAATGGTGCGGTCAGTATGGATCTGGTTAGTGACCAAGATTTTTTTATTTTCTGTGCGACGACTTGCCAGCTTGCTCACCGCTGCGTTCAACATCTGCTCAAGACTCTCTAACTCAACATTAAGTTGAACATCGCGCACATCAGAGAGTTGAAGAACTTGTTTTGAGTGCATTGATTCAAGAGAAACTAAAACTTCTTTTAAAGAAGACTTGTGCTCAGGTGCAGAGCTTTCTACGACTGAAGTATCTGTGCGTGGAACTTCGTAGGGACGCTCATTTTTATTTTCAGAACCAGTTGTATCATTACTTTCTTCCTGGATACGAACGGCCATGCGCTCGAGGACATCGCCGTGATAATCTTTGAAAATTTGTGCAGTCACAGGCATATGCTGAGTCGTAAGTGCACGGTCAACCAGTTGATCAACAATAGCACCTACGTTCGCCTGACCTGATTTGAGAAGATTGAGGGCCTGCTTCTCAATTTCACGGCTTAATTGCATGCGGTTAAATTCTTGAAGAGAGAGAACACTTAATGCGAGAACAAAAATAATCAGACCAGCACCCATTAAAAGTTCATCACTGGTTTGAATTTGTCTGAGCTTGGCACTGTTATCTTCGATAGCATCAACCAAACCAGTTTTGAAAGTTTCCATCTTGCCGTATTTTTCAGAAAGTGGTGCTAGAGGAGCATCGAGCTTTAAACCGGCCACCATGGGTGTATGAATCTTCACAACACTTTCATGAAACCAGTGAACATCTGAAATCAGTTTATTAAGAGTTTCATAACCTTTTCCTACGTTTTGACGGAAAGGATTAATCCCTTTTATCGTTTCATTCAAGCACTCATCAGAGAGGGCCATAAAACCTTGATGCAGATAAGGAGACTGAATATCTCTGATCATCATGGCAGTAAAAGTTTGAGAGATGCGGTTAAAGCAAGTACCCACACCTTGATTCAAAACACTCATGCGATCAAGTTGAGTTTGATTCACTTGATGATGCCAAAAAGATCCAAGCGTCATTGCTAGACCCAGACCGCAAACGATAAAGATTTTTGAAGGAGAAAGACTGAGTAAATTTTTCATGGTCAACAATGTCCTTATTGTTTTTTCAGAGGCTTGAAATGGCCTGCAAATCAGAGTTATTGTCTCTTTTAACTAGCAATAGAGTCAAGTTGGGAAAATATATCCGACTAAAGGGATAAGTCTGTAGAAGTTGTGATTTTAGGTGTACTGGATTGCTTCATGATCTGTGAAAATGATATGATATCTAGAGCAAAGGAGTCCGGCTTTGTCGGGTGAAACGCTTAAGTTTGAAATCAAGGTGAACCTTCCTGTGATCTTAATCACGGTTCTCTTGCTGCACGCTGTGATGTTGACCTCTCAGAGGCGCATTAATCTATCGAAAATGATCTCTCAAAGTAAGCCACTTGAGCGTCAGGCCATTCAGTTAAAAAATATCTCTACCATTGAAGAATTCACCAAAGTCAGAACTGTGGGTGCAAGAGATAGCAAAGTTAAAAATGGCACATATCTTTCTAAACAGCCTTCCGAATCAAAAACGATTTCTAAAGAGCGCTATGCTCCGGACCAGATGAGTAATCAGGCCCATCACGCGCCTTCTAAGTCCGTCTCAAAATCCAACTTAAGTTTAAAAGATCTCTCCGCCTCTCGCCCCACTTTCGCTCAGCCTAAAGCTCAGTCTGCAGCTGTTCCTCAAGTGGCCAAACGACCAGGTACCCGTCCTGAATCTCTTCCCGAGAGACCAAAGGCTTTGAATGCTATTAGTTTAAAAGGTGCTCAGATTCAGCAATTCGCACAAGGATCTCAAGGTTATGCTGGTGCGAGCGCTTCTGACTTAAGTGGTGATCCAAGAGCGCGCAGTTTAAGTAACAGTGATATTTTAGTGAATCTGGAAGTGCCAGAAGGTGTAAATCCGGATGAGCTCAATAAGTATGAACTCATGTTCTACGGATTCCAAAAACGAACGGCCACAGGTTACGTGAATTCTTTTTATAAACGCTTAGATAAATTTCAAGCAGAGAATCCCCACCTAAGCTTTCCCATGACGGATACTCAGCAAGTGATGACGGGCAGGCTGACCTACGATGACAAGGGCAATATCAAGCAGATCAAAATGATTCGTTGGTCGAACAATCAGCGCCTTCAAGGTTTCTTCGTGGAAGTTCTCAAAGAAATGGATACACTTCACAATCCTCCCCAAGCTCTTTGGCAGAAGACCGGTGAGTTTTCGGTATTTTTCAGTTTAGTTGTTAACGGGTAAGCCAGTCTTCAAGCTTCATGGAAAAATTCTCCCACGCGTTTTTTGGCTCTTCTTTGAGAAGGTTAAATACTGACTGACGGATTTCATTATCCAAAGAATCTAATACATCCTGCTCTATAAACACCGAAGGAATAAGACTCTTCACCAAATTAATCTCATCTTGTTTGTTACGGATATAGACTTCAAACTCTGGGTGAGTGGAGACGAAAGCTTCAAACTCAGAGCGGTCTTGAGTAGAGAGAGTTCCATCAAGATAAGGAGTAATCTTTTTTTGATAAGGCAAAAAGTTTGCTGGAATTTTATCGTTCACAGGGCCACTCCTTGGTTGAGATCAGTCACAATTAAGAAGCGTCCGTTATGAATTTTTTCTATCACTTGATAGCGAGGGATCTGCACAATTTCTTCAATTTCTTCCACACTGAATTGAGCTTCATATCGGAGTTTTAAAACCATCCGTGCTTTGGGTTCAAGATTGTAAAAGGCTTTAAACTCTGTTGGAGTATCAAGTTTAAATTGTTCGCCTAACTGTTGAGCGCGACGAAGTCCAATATCACTCATGTATCGAAGAATGCCTTTGAAGAAAATTCTGCGCAAAATTTGAATTTCTTTTTTACTTTGAAGATTGATCTGGCGACCGAGAATATTCTTTTTCTCTTTAATAAGATAAGCGTTCAAACTATCAACCACTAATTGCTCGGCCTGCAAATCATCTGGCAAGATAGCGTGAGCAAAGCGGTAGAGTTTTTCAGTGAGAGGTTGAACTAAAAGGTAGAATTCTTTTCTAATCATAGCCTTTCATTTTATAGGGCCGGTGTGAGGGGTACAAGTGAGATTTTCTTTAAATTACTATCAGTCGAGCATGAGATTTCGGTAACTTAACCAGAAATCCACACCTTGAATCAAGTTTTTTGGCCAAAGACCGAAATGACTCAGGAGAAACCATAAGGTTAAAGGCTATTTATGAAAATGATCAAACTGCTACTGCCACTTACTTTCTTTTTCATCCTAGTGGGATGTACTGATACTTCAGTGAAAAAGAAAAGTAGGAGTTCAGATTCCAGCAGCTCCTCTGCACTCTGTTCCGGCACAGGTTACTACTGTATTGCGGGATGTGGTGGTTACTCTCCTTCAATGGCGGCCTCAACTTACTGTACTTCAGTCAGTACCAGCTGTGCCGTTGGATCTACAAGCTACTACTGTAATGCAAGTTGCCCGGGATATAATGCTGGTATTGCAGCTTCTAGTTACTGTACAGGAACTGGAACAACAACCGGTTCAACGACGGGATCTACTACTGGATCCTACACAACAATTCCTTCAGATAATAACTGGGCTTCACTCTATCCAAGTGGTGAACCATCAGGAACTTGTGTTGGTGCCACTGGAACTGGATACGAACTTCGTAAAGGTACTGTGACGATGTCAGGGGGAGTTTCTTACTCCGCCGACCTTTCATGGACTGGTATTGGTGAATCTGAATATTCAGGCATTCGTTATAGTCACAACGTAAGTAGTTTCTTAACTAGCCCTACTGAAGCTGCTAGTCTTATCGATACAGATTCAGTTTTAAGAGTCCGATTTAAGCCACGTCCTCAACCGAAAG
>CAMDDI010000213.1 GCA_945890905.1 Bacteriovorax stolpii | reverse complement strand
GAACGTGTGGATTTGAAAAATCACATGATCACATTCTTTCGGCACTGGGTGAAGACGACCATTCAAAATCGAAAGTATGGTTGTTAAGCAGCTAAGATATCAATTTTTTCAGCTTCCAAATATTTTTTAAGCATCTCTAAGGCTTCAGCGTGGAGTTGACAGATTCTTCCTTCCGAGAGATTCACCACTTGAGAGATGTCATGGAAGTTTAAATCTTCAAAGTATTTCAGAGTCACAATCAAGCGCATGGTTTTGGGAAGTTCATCCATCACTACTCCAAGAGTTTTTCTTAAAGTGTAGTTTTCTAACTCCGAATTTAGTAAGCCTGTTTTCTCCAGAGTCTCGCCTTCGATATACTGTTTGATGGTGTCCCCAGATTCATATTGCTCCATTCTCACCATATCTTTAGTTTTAAAAGGCAGGACATTGGTCATTTCATTAGATGTGGGTGAGCGGCCCAATTCTTCAGTGAGATAGTTTTTGGCCTTCTGATATTTTTTTTGTTTTCTGCGCTCTGAGCGGGTCATCCAATCTTGTTTTCTGAGCTCATCTATAATTTCTCCGCGTATGCGGAATTCTGCGTATGTTTTAAATTGGTTTTTCTTTTCAACCTTGTACTTGTTAAGAGCATCGATGAGCCCGATTACTCCCACCATCACAAGATCCTCAAACTCAAGCACTTGATGATACTGGTAATGATAGTGCTTGGCCCAGTAACGGATGGTCGGCATGAAATTTAAAATGATTTCCTGCCGAGAAGTCTCTTGAGGATTTGTTTTTGAGTTCAAGGGATGCCTCCGTGTGAGTGGAACTCATTGTTACACGGAACAGGCCTCAAAAAGAGAAAGGCCTGAGAGTCCCAATACTTAAGAACTCACAGGCCTTTATTTAGGGTCTAATTTTAAGGGCTTTCGCCTGTATTAATTGGCGGTTTGGCCGTATTCCCATTCTTCTTCAATGAGAGCAGCACCTGTGGTGAGCCACTCGGTGAACTCATCCATTTCCATAATTTCGTCTCTAAAAATCACCACACGCCAATTGGCCTGGTCTTGATCCATTGAGATCACTTCAAAGGGGTCAAAAATTTTTTCGCGGATTTCGAGAGGCAGAGAGGAGAAAAGAACTTCTTGTTCGAGGCGGAGAATCTTTTTACTTTTCATTAAGTAGTAGTGTGGATTCAAAGCTCACCCTCCTGGTGTTAGGAAGAACCATTCATTGGTTCACATACTAAGATGGTTTCATGGAATAAAAGAGTTCACAAGTAGTGGTAGTGTTTTATTTTCTCAAACCTTCTTACCGTGAAGAAAAAGTAAACCGCGATCAATACTCAGGAACTTTTTGGCACTCTCAAAGCGCACCAGTGGAATTTTGATCAGTGACGGTGTGACCCTGACTATTACAGGTGGATCATTTAAGTTGTGGATTTTGGTCCTATTCAATTTTGGCATACTTCCTGCTTTAACTATTACGAGAGTTACCCGCCAGGATGGTAGGAAATTCGAGATTCAAGATGAATTGAAAAAGTTTAAGCCTCACGGAATGCGAGCGATGGAATACCAGGGTTGGTTTCTGTCAGGTTCAAGGATGAACCACTTTTTTTCACGAAGAACAAGAGAGTAGAGTATGGACTCGTTTATGCTACCAGGTTTGTTTATGGTCTCCACCCTCGGATGCTCACTTTTATTCCAGTACTATTCCTCCCGAAAAAAATAGTTGTTGTCGTCTCTCAAAACCCCTCGAACGAGGGGTTTTTTTTGGTTCAAAATTTATTGAGGGCCAGTCTGCCCTGGGGCCAACTTTGTTAAACCAGAGCGAAAATGTCACCAAGGCTGAGCTAAATACTTGATAGATCATGTTGTGAAACTTGGCACGAATAGTGCTTTATAGGAATCCAAGAAGGCATCCAGGACGGACACCTTAACTGACTTGCACGGAAGCAAAAACCCTACTCATGAAGGAGTCTAAAATGGAAATGATGCTTGTTTTAGGTGGTTTAATGTCGATGATGGTTGTGAGTCTGATGCTTCAGCATCGGTCGTACAAACGGGTTACAGTAGAAGTACGCAAGTAATGATTGGCCCCCAAATGGTGGGGCCAACAGACTAACGAATAGTAGTAATTTCTAAATTGTTATTTTGTATTAAAGGGAGATTGGTGTGAGCGTAGGACGACTTGATTGCCCACAAACCAAAAAACAAAATAAAAATGTATCTCTTCATAAACCCCTCTAGATTAAAGCACTCAAGTATTCTTCGGAGGATATGTTCAAAACCATAAATCTATTTTCATATAGGGAGTGAAATCATCATGATAGGCGATGACTTCACCTTAAAACGAAACCAAAAAAAAGCTCCTGAAAGGGAGCTTTTTTGTTTTAGGCATTAAGATCTTGAGTCGTGAGGATGTCCTCGAAAAAGGCCCCAAAGCTTCTTTGCTGATTCCACAGATGAATTTCCAGAATCCACGCATTCGGTACGAGGTTTTCTTCGCATTCTAAGAGTCCACCCTTAAAGAAGATATGGTGAGGGAAGTCCCCGATGCGGTGACCATCACTTCCCATATTTAAATGATATCCATAATGGGCCGATCTTTTTTTAGCAAATTCATAAAGCTCATCCCCCTGACAGGGATGAGTTTTCCAGAACTGGCTGACTTCATGGAAAACTTTTTGAGAACAATCGGCGATATGCTTTTGATCAAAGATATTTCCTAGAACAAAGGTTTCACCATAATCGGCTTCATGCCCTTCGATAACTGGACCGATATCAATAAAAAAAATATCTTCTTCTTGGAGCAAGTGGGGTGCGGATTCATCTCGAAAATTTTTCAGGGTATTAGGTCCAAAGCGCAACTTAGGTGGATGCCACTGTTTTTGGATTCCGTATTTCTCTGAGAGCTCTTTATAGAATTGGTGAGCTTGGGCTTCGGTCATTCCCGGACGAATAAGACTTGAGAGCTCGAAAGTGATATCCCGGGCCACATTACGGGCCCGGTAAAAAGTTTCAAGATTAAAGTGAGGACCAAAATCTTGAATGCCCATTTTTAGAGAGCAGCTTTCACTAAGTCAGAAGCGCGCTTTCCATCAAATTTACCTTTAATCATAGGCTGCAATTCTTTCATAATCGCTCCCATATCTTTGGCCCCACGAGCTTTAATATCGGCGATGGCCGCTACCACTTCTGATTCTTCCATGGCCTTTGGTAAATAAACTTTGACCACTTCAAGCTCAGCGATAATTTTATCGTAAGCAGGAGTTCCGGCCTGATACATCTCTAAAGAGTCTTGAATTCTTTTCACGTGACCAACTGTCACTGAAAGTTCATCGGTTGGTTTAGTTGATGTATTATTTTTGATAAACTCTGCTTTGAGCATGCGAAGAGCATCGAGTTTGTCTTGTTGCTTGGCCTTCATGGCCTCTTTGATATCATTATTAACTTGGTCCATGAGTGACATAGTTGGCTCCTTAGCAGCTTATTGGTGCGGTTAAGATACTTCAAGGCCTGGGTAATGTCATCATTGGGTGCATTTAATAGAGTTATAACCTCCAAGAAGAGGAAGAGCTGGAGGCTGAGCAAGAAGCCATCCATAAGGAACATGAAGATCATTTACTCTTAAAGTCTGAGGAATCTATGCTGAAGCATGAAGGCCAGCTTTAAACGCCTGCCTTCATGAATTGATTTCTTTTAGTCTGATGATCGAGGGCTCATTCCAGGTTTACTGATAGGCTTTTTTTTTGCTATATTTCCAGGGAGCTTTCAATCTGTTTTTGGTTAGAAACCTAAAGATAAAAAGCTGACTCTAAAGTTGTAGTCAGAAAAGATCACTACTTTACTTTAAGGTACAAACTGCAGCCACTCCTTCCGAGGGATCACCATAACTATCAGTACGAGAGATTGTTGAGTTAAGCTCATTAATTCCTTTGGCAGTACTTAAAGTCCCTTTTTTCAAATCTTTGATATCAGCCTCAATTCTGTTTTCTAAAGTTGAACTGGAGGCTGAAATTGTTATCTTGTATCTAAGTTCTGTGCTCTCAAAATCCAAAGAAGCAAATTTATAATTCAGCTCAGGTGCGATGATAATCGGATCCAAATTTGGCTCTTTGAGTTCTACTGATTTTTTTACTGATTCAAGGTCATAGTTACCTTTTTTTTTCACAGCAAACAAGCACTCTAGTGTCGAAGCGGAAAGCGCGATCTGCGAGGTTAAAAGTAATGCAAGCAACGTAATTTTTTTCATAAGATCTCCTGTTAATGCTTTCAATTGTAGAAGCAATAACGATTTACCCATGCGATTTTGAAAAAATTATAGATGCAAAAGAAACTGACCAAAAACTGTTCATTTTCTAATGGTTTCACTGAGTGATTCGAGAACATTCTCTTTGCCTTGAAATGCTAAGTGCCCGAATATTTTCAACGCTTCATATTCTCCATATGAAGCTCCAAAGTCATATCTTTATGAGTGCGAAGAAACTGATAAAGCACTTGCAGATCATCAATGGACTTTGATTCTACCCGATACTTCTCATCCATGTACTGAGTTTTGCCCTTAAAGCCTGATTCTTTGATAAGACGGTTCATAAGTTTCTGAGCATCTTTATCAAAGCCAGAAGTGAGAGAGAGCTTCATCTTTTTTACTTTAAGACCAGAGCTCTCAATATCTGATTCTTTCATTCCCCGAAATCCAATTCCGCGTTTACCCATCTGGGTGCGAAGGATATCAAGAATGCCTTTCACCTGCATTTCACTCTCACCCTTAAGCTCAATGACGTTATCTTTTTCTTTGAACTCTGCCGTGCATTCAGAGCCCTTAAAATCAAACCGGCCCGCGATCATCTTCTCGGTATTTTTAAGAGCATTATGCAATTCCATCTCGTCAATTTTTGAAACCAAATCAAATGAGGCCATAACTAATTCCTTATTTTCTTATTTGTCCACTTCCAGTCACAAGGAAGCGGGTTGTAGTCATCTCTTTTGCACCCATGGGCCCGTAGGCATGAAGTTTTGAAGTGGATATACCAAGTTCAGCACCGAGTCCCAATTCTCCGCCATCATTAAAGCGGGTAGAGGCATTTACCACTATGGCGGATGCATCCAGCTCATTTAAAAACTTCTCAATGACGTTTGGATCTTGAGCGAGAATGGCTTCAGTGTGATGAGAAGAATGCTTTTGAATATGAGCGATGGCCTCATTTTCATCTTTAACGATTTTGAGAGAAATTTTCATGTCCAAAAATTCAGTATCATAGTCTTGAAGAATTTCCACCTGAGCGTTTTGAAGTGCTTCTATCACTTGATCGTTATGAGGATATTTCTCATGAAGCAGAAGAGTCTCTACAGCATTACAAACTCCCGGGCGCTGAGTTTTTGCATTAAGAATGACCGGAATGACTTTCGATGATTCCGCATCGGAGTGAACATAAATGTGGCACAGACCTTTATCATGGGCCACCACCGGCATGGTGGCGTGCTTGCGGACATGCTCAATCAGAGCACTTCCACCCCTCGGAACCATAAGATCAATATATTGATGCAAACTTAAAAGTTCGGCTACGTCTTCGCGAGTTTCAATTAGTGAAACTGATCCCTCCGGAAGATTATCTTT
>CAMDDI010000212.1 GCA_945890905.1 Bacteriovorax stolpii | reverse complement strand
CAGGTGATCATGTCTCACTTTTATTATGGGACAGTAACAATTCTGATTGGGGGAGCGGTGCTTGTTGTGTGGCGAAAGTTTTTTAATGAAGATAAAAGAATTCCTAACAAGCTTTATTATCTTAGCATTGGTTTTCTTATTTTAATTTTTGGGCTGGTTTCGATTTATCTCTGATAAGGAAAATTATGAAAGATGCATTTCAATCTTTAAAGCTCTCTTGGCAAATGATCATTAAGGATCCCATTAACTTAATGCTCGCCTTGATCCCCACTCTTATTTCACTGTTTCTCTATCTCGTGTTGATAACTGCCATTTTTAAAAACTTAGACGTGTTGGCCGTCTCCCTAAGAGAATATATTCATAATCCTGAGGGAGCAGATATTGCCAGTAAAATACTCATGGGTATCATGATAGTTTTTATATTTTTTATAATGAGTTGGACTTTTGTTATCGTCGTAGGAATTATCTCGGCCCCTTTCAATAGCATGCTCAGCAAGCGCATTGAAAAGAAGTTGTCGGGTAGTGATCTCTCTGCTGATAAGAGTAAAACACTCCAAGAAATCGCTCAAGGTCTTGGTCAAATTTTTAAAAATGAACTCAAAAAACTAATTTTCATCGTTGCTCTAGGAATTGTGGCCGTCCTTTTGAACTTCTTCCCACTTTTTTATCCAGTGGCGATGCTTTTGTTTGCAGCTCTTTTGGCCATTCAATTTATTGATTACTCATGGTCAAGAAACAATATGCATTTTGGGGCCTGCATGAAGGACTTGGGCTTGAATTTTATTCCCTACGCCTTTTCCGGCTTCTTTTTCTTAATGCTCGTATCTGTTCCAATTATTAACGCTCTCGTGCCAGCATGGGCCACGAGCTACTTTACGGTACTATGGTTACACCGACAGAACAGAATTCAAGCGAGCTAGTTCCACAGGGACCTGCCGTTATTGCGATCAAACTTCCTTTTGATCTCGAGGAAAGGTTACTCACCTTTCCCTTTCTACACGCCTTGTTTGAGCATTACCCTAAAGCAAAATTTCATTTAATTACCCCAGAAAAGCAAATTGAAGTTCTGAATCTCTTACCCTTTGAAGCCTACTATCATGAGTTTGATGAAAATGAGATTTCGAGCGTATTCGATGTCTACCGTTACACTGCCTTTGCCAAAATACATAATGTAGATCTTTTTATTTCTCTCACTAATTCATTTCCCGATGCCTGCTTAGGATTAGGATTTCGTGCCAAAAAGCGTTTAGGCTTCTCTGATGGCTGGAAGACACTGGTGCTTAATGAAAAAATAAATCGTCCTGTGAATCATCATGTCGTAGAAGATTTTTTGGCCCTTTATAAGCTTCATGTGGGTGTAGAAGTAAATCCACGTATGAAAGTTATGAGCCGAGAGCTTCCTTCTATTATTGCGGAATGGGATACAAGACCATATATTGCCATCAATATTTCTCCTCTGCGAGATGCTCAAATTCATCAAGAATGGATAGATTTGATTTCGATGTTTGATAGTCAGCGCATAGTACTGTTTGCTTCAGAAGAGCAAGAGAAGGCCCAGGAGATGCTTGATCTCTTTATCAAATACCTTCCTCCTCAGAATACTTATGAAAACTTTCTTTATAAGAATTGGATTGATCTAGGGAAAATGCTCGCCTTCGCCCATGGAGTTATTACTTTTAATGGAGCTTTAGGAGCATTCTCAGCTTATGTAGGTACTCGTACGATAATTTTGTATGACACTGATGACCCGAGAAGAACTGCACCATTCTATTTTATAGCGGATGTTTCAATTTTAAGTGCTGCTGATTCAGGTTCAGTGCATCCAGTAGTAGAGCAGGGTGGTCTAAAGAAGAGGGTGATGTTTAACATGGAACAGGTATTCAGTAGGGCCTGTGGTTTTTTTAGACTATGAAATCTATTTTTCTTGTAACGATTTTTTTAGTGGGAGTTTATTATTTTGGGAATTCTCCAGTCCCGACACCCCATCAATCTCCAAAGGCAACTTTTAAAAAAGAGCTTACTTCTTTACCACTAGTAGAGGCATCAGTTGTTCGATCTGAGGACATGCCATCAATACAAGTACCATCAAATAACTTTTCAGTAAAAGAAGAGAGTCTCAATTTTGAGCGAGATCCTCACTGGGAAAAAGAATTGGGAGAAATACTTCAGCAACTTGATCCTGAAAATAGTAACCAATTGTTTAAGAGTTACCAAACCGAATTGGCGAGCTTTGATAATGATTTAAAGTCTATTGTGGCGACTGATTTAAATAAATTGTTACGTGTCCATGTTCAAACTGATTATTTCGATAAGCCCACTCAAAGTATTTATGGCCGCGAGCTTTTGCATCAAGCAAGGATGAAGAAAATATTCGGAGAGAATTACGATTTTATCCACGAGCGATACCAAATTTTTAAAGTTCAAAATTAAAGTTAATCATCCGGAATCTATTTCAAAGGATCTAGATAGGTGATCTCGATATCAATTATTGTTTGCATGAACTCGGGAAAAGTAAAAATTTTATAACTATGCATCTGTTCAGCACAGTACTGATCGTTCTCAAGGGTAATCTGAGGGGTTGTGTATTTTAGGCCACAATCAAGTTGTAGTTTTTCATTCTTTTGAGACAGGAGAACAAGTTTATCTTCGTCGTTATTGATTTCCACAACTTTGAAACTTCCTTGAATCGTTTCCGTTTGGCTTTTTTCAAAATTGCAGTATTTAAAAATTTCGCAATTTTTATCTTTGTAAATGGACTCTTCTTTTTTAGCACCCACCACTGGCTCTCTTAAGGTAATAATCGTACCGACTTGAAGAGATTCATATTTACTTGAATGGGAAGAAGGGGAGCGAATAATCCCGCGACTACTGCAAGACGTAAGGATGACAACACTAAGAAGCAGGACCATGTTCATAGCAGCTCCGCAAATAACGATGTTCGTTCTCGTCGGAATTTATTAGATTTATATTAATTATTTAAGGGTAGGTTTTGAATCGGCAAACTGGTTGTCACGGGTGAAAACAAAATTTGTGTTTTTTCCCTTATCTTTAGAGATAATCACATGTCCTAAGTTCGTAAACAAAAAACAAACCTGAGATTGCTTTAGACCGGATGAGATCATCTGGCATACAGGTGATAGTTTAATCACAACTTCATTTTCTCTGCACATTAGTTTCTCACCAATCAAAGATTCAAAAGCCTTGAGAGCACTTTTTGCATCTACAGACTCTTGACCATCATCCCATTCTTCAATATGAAGTTGATGAGCTCCTGAATAGCGTGAATAGGGCATGAGCTTATCTAGACATGTCATGGCCTGGAGTTCAGAGATGAGGAGAACAAAAAGTGCAAGACTGCAGAGGAGTTGTTTTTTCATAGAAGACCCTTTGTTTGATATTAACAAAGGGTCTTCTTTTAAAATAGGGCGAAAAGTTTGCTTGAAGTTGAAAGTCGAGTAACCCCGTCGGGATTACTCGAAGCTAGCGAGGATATCGTTAAGTGATTTTAGTTTATCTTGGAAGCTTTGTGACTTTTCTCGAACTTCGGCCCGCACTTCTTCAGGGGCATTTCCCATGAAGTTCTGATTATTGAGCTTGGCCTCAACTTTCTTGTAATCGTTCTGAGTTTTTTCCATGTCTTTCTTTATGCGGTTTACTTGTTCATTGATATCGATCAGTCCCTCTAGAGGTATGAAAATTTCCGTATGAGGAGTCACCATGGTGGCCGAACGACGAGGACGTTCTTGGTTCTTACCCTTAATGGTTCCGGATTTTACATTCGCCAGATCTTTTAAGAAATGTCGGGACTCATAGATAAATTTTGCAAGCTTGCGGTCTTCAGTGAAGAGCTTGGCATCGATTTCATCTTTAGGCTTAAGATTCACAGATGAGCGGATGTTACGGATTCCTGAAGTCACCTCAATAAATTTATTCATCATCTCTTGAACTTCAGCATTCTCAAGCTTTGCGTCGTACTCGACATACTCTTGAGTGATAAGAAGAATACGTTTATCTTCTTCAAGATAAGACCAAATTTCTTCCGTAATGAAAGGAGCAATAGGGTGAAGTAAATTAACAATCTTTCTAAAGCAGAATTTGAGCATTGTAGCACGCAGAACTTTTGCACGCTGATCTTCACCATAGAGAATATTTTTAGAAAGCTCGATGTACCAAGAGCAGAATTTTTCATACACAAATTGATAGATTTCAGAGCAGGCATCGTCGAAACGATAGGCGTCCATAGATTTGTTCATGGAAGCTGCAACGGTATTGAGTTCAGCTAGGATCCACTTATCATGCAGATGCCATTCCGATTTCACTGGCAGCTCATCTTTAGCTAGATCAAGATAGGGATGGATAAAGCGGAAGGCATTCCAAAGCTTGTTTATAAAATTTCTATAACCTTCAATTCTTTCAGGATCAAGGTTTAAATCACGGTTATATCCAGATCCAGCGGCCAAAGTAAATCTCATGGCATCGGCACCATACTGGGCCACCATATCCAGTGGATCAATTCCATTACCCAATGACTTACTCATCTTGCGTCCCTGCTTATCACGAACAATAGCGTGAATGTAGGTGTGAGCAAATGGAACCTTATCAGTCACTTTCATACCCATCATCATCATGCGTGCTACCCAGAAAAAGATAATGTCGTAACCGGTGATTAAAGTAGCGTTGGGATAAAATTTATCAAAACCTTTTTCTTCCATTGCCTTATTATCAGGCCAGCCAAGTGTTGAAAGAGGCCAGAGTCCAGATGAGAACCATGTATCAAGAACATCAGGATCTTGATAAATATCTTTATCCCTGCATTCTATGCATTCAGATGGATTCTCTTCAGCGGCCCATTTAGCATTGCAATGCTTGCAGTAATAAACAGGTATTTGATGTCCCCACCAAAGTTGACGAGAGATGCACCAATCCTTGGGATTTCTGAGCCATGCAAAATAAGTATTTTCCCAACTTTTAGGATAGAAAGTCATCTCACCCTCCTCAACAGCTCTTACAGCTTCTTGAGACATTGAGGTGGTACTCATAAACCATTGCTTGGAAACCATGGGTTCAACGATTTCATCTGAGCGCTGACCATGGCCTACGGGATGAACGTGATCTTTCTTTTCCACCAGAAGTCCAAGTTCCAAAAGGATGCGCTCAACTTCAGCACGGGCATCTTTTGGTTTTAAGCCTTCAATTTCTGGGGCAGAAGTATTAAATGTTCCATCTTTATTGAGAATATTAATGATTGGAAGTCCATTTCGTTTACCGATTTCAAAATCGTTAAAGTCATGTCCAGGAGTAACTTTGAGGCATCCAGTTCCTTTTTCGATATCCACGTGCTCGTCCCCTATGATGGGAACTTCACGATTACAAATAGGAATGATGGCCGTTTTACCGATAAGATCTTTAAATCGAGGATCCTCAGGATTCACTGCAACTGCGGTATCAGCAAAAATAGTTTCAGGCCGAGTAGTCGCAATGATAAGTTCCGCATGAGGATCTTCTTTAACTTTATAGCGGAGAAAATAAAAGTGCCCTTTCACTTCCTTGTGTTCAACTTCTGCATCAGAGATAGCCGACTGAAGTATAGGATCCCAATTCACAATGTAGTCTGATTGATAAATGAGACCTTCATTAAAAAGCATAACAAA
>CAMDDI010000211.1 GCA_945890905.1 Bacteriovorax stolpii | reverse complement strand
ACCTCCGATATTTTGAATCACCTAAGGAGAAAAAGTACCCATCACTTTATCTTGATTATGGTTCATGAAATGCTCATTTAAAGCGAACATGAAAAATCCAAAGATCAATAAACCAACAGCTATGGCAGAAAAGAATACAGCGGGCCTTTGCTTATATTCAGTATCTTCTTGATTTAGATTCAGGAGCATGATGGAGAAAATGAAGAGAACCATGATAGCACCTGCATAAACTACAAGCTGAATGGTGGCAACTAAGTGCTCTCCAATCAACCCGTAAATGCCTGCAGTCATAATCAATACACCCAAAAGGCAAAGTGCAGAGGTCACAGCATTTTTGGCAAAGAGCATTGTCATGGCCAAGATAGCACTTATCGCACTTAAAATAACAATCGCAGGACTTAACATATTAACCTCTTCCCTTCACATCACGCTTTAGGTGATCAAGGTCATAAATAGCTTCTTCACGAGAAGATACTGCCAATTCATAATTTCTTGAAAGTTTGATGGCATCTTTTGGACAAGCTTCTTCACAGAAGCCGCAAAAGCAGCAACGGAGTGAATCGATATCAAAGCTTATTGGCTTTTTCTCTTTTTTAACTCCGTAAGGGTTTTCATCCTCATCTCGCTCATCAGCCACGATGTGGATACAGTCAGCAGGGCAAATGGTTTCACACAAAAAACACGCCGTGCAGTTTTCTGTTTTATTTTTATCAACCGAAATAAAATGCATCCCACGGAAGCGCTGAGAATAGTCTCTCTTGGCTTCTGGGTACATGATCGTATCGTGCTTTCTGAAAAAGAATCCCTGAATGAATCTCTTCATTGTAATCTTCATCCCGATAAGGATGGCCGGGATATAGGCTTTTTCACGGGCCGTGTACTTTTTGGAGATGTTAATTGTTCCCATAAAAGTCCTCTTTAGCTGTTGAAGTAGTAAACCGCGATAGTCACGATCACTAGGTTAATGAGGGACAGTGGGAAGAGAATTTTCCACCCAAGATCCATCAATTGGTCAAAACGAAAACGTGGAAGCGTCCAACGAATCCAAACGAACATGAACATGAAAAATGCTATTTTCGAGCAAATACTTAAAAATTCAAAGAGAGCTTTGGTATTCTGAAGACCAACTTCACCAAATGCAAATTGAGCACCGATCAAATCGATGAGAGTCTGCATTCCAGGAAGGAGTGCATATCCACCAAAGAAGAGAGTTGCGATAAGTGCTGAGGCCATAATCATCGCCACATACTCGGCCATAAAGAAGAGAGCAAATTTCATAGCACCGTATTCAAGGTGATATCCGGCAACTAGTTCTGACTCCCCTTCTGGTAAGTCGAAAGGAAGACGATTTGTTTCAGCAAAAATAGAAATCCAGAATACAAGTGCCCCAAAAGGATTGACTAAAACTCCCCAATACTTACTCGCCTGCCAGGCCACCATATCGTGAGGATTAAATGAACCATACACAACCAGCATAGATAAAAGGGAGAGCCCCATGGAAATTTCGTAAGAAACAATCTGACTTGATCCACGAAGAGCACCAAGGACTGAGTATTTATTTTTTGATGCCCATCCTGCAAGAATGATCGGATAAACTTCAAGGCCCGCAAATGCGAGGATGAAAATGACACCAGAATCCATAGTGGCAATTTGAAGAATCACTTCATGACCATCAATGATGGCCTTACTTCCGAAAGGAATTACACTCAAAGCACAAAGTGGAGCAATAAGCGCCATCATTGGAGCAAGGTAGTAGTAAAATTTATTGGCGTTTCTTGGAGTGAAATCTTCTTTGAAGATGAACTTGATTACATCTGCCAAAGGTTGAAGAAGTCCAAAAGGTCCCACACGGTTTGGCCCTACCCGGCCTTGCATCCAAGCGGCACCACGGCGTTCAAACCAAACCATCACCGGAACAACCCCAAGGGCCGCACCTACTACGATGAGGATCTTTGCTAATAACTGGGCTACATCAAAAAATTCCATATCACCAACTCTAGTTTAAAGACTTCAATGTACTAACTACTTGATGAGCAGAAACTGCTCCCCCACGATGGGTAATTGCTGGGTGAAACTTTTGAACAATTCCATCAGCATTTTTAAAGCTTCCAGATTTTTCAATAGTTGCATGTCCCGGAATAACTCCTAAAACATTCTGAGTAGGAAGAGCTTTCACTTCTTCATAGGTCCAAACTCCCCACAAAATCACTTTCTGATCCGATTTCATGCTTGGAACTGCGGCTCGACCGTTACGGAAAAGAACCACGATATCGGCATTCACCTGTCCACCACTTAAAGGAGCAAGACCAGTTTCTTCAACACCACGAGTATTGGCGGTATGATCTTTCATTCTTAAAAGGTGATCGAGTTTAACGTCATCTTTAGAAGTGGAAACTCCATGAGTTCCATTGTGAAAGAAAACATCCACTTTTTTACCTAGTGAATCTGAGAATTTATCTTTTAATAAAGCCGCTTCTTCACGAGTTGAATCAGTTCCCACCACCAACTGAACTGAGTTAGCAGACAGCATCTGACTCTTGAGTTCGCCCAAGACAGTTTGAAGTGTTGTTGAATGAAGTGAATCTTGATGGCGAAGAAGAGGAGAAACAATTCGAAGAGGGTTCATGAGATCATTATAAGATACTCGGCCCTCATCACACATCCAGTGACCATTCACCATTTCATTATGAATAGGAACATAGCGGTAAACGATATCTGAATCGGAGTGAACTTCAATGTTGCAACCTTTAGAGCAGCGGTCACAAATGGAGGCTTTTTTCTCTAAGAACCAAGCGCGTTTTTTAAAGCGGAAATCATTCATCGTCAAAGCACCTACCGGACAAAAATCCGTAAGGCATCCTTGATAATCATTTGTCAGACCTTTATCTGGATCAGCTGCTTCAAGCTCTTTGTGCCATCCGCGGTTAACCATCACAAGATCATTAGTTTTTGTCACATCATCAGTAAAGCGAACACAGCGCTCACAATGAACACAGCGGTTCATGTTGAGAGTGATTTTATCAGAAAGTTTTTTAGTGGTAGCGTCTTCGTAAATCCGCTTCTCTTCTTTGAAGTTACTCTTAGAGGGACCGTATTCGAAATTATAATCTTGAAGTTTACATTCCCCGGCCTTGTCGCAAACTGGACAATCAAGAGGATGATTGGTGAGAAGAAAATCCATCACTCCTGTGCGTGACTTTAAAACTTTTTCAGATTTCGTATGTACGACCATGCCGTCCCCAGCAGGGGTTGAACAAGAAGTCATAAGCTTTGGAGCCTTTTCAACTTCCACGGTACACATACGGCATGTTCCTGCGATGGGCATCCCAGGGTGATAACAGTAGCGCGGGATTTCCTCGTGGATTTTGTAGCGCTCAGCTACTTCCATAATCGTATCTCCTGGCTTGAACTCGTAAGTTTTGCCGTCGATGGTGACTTTAGGAAGAGGCTTAGCTTCAGGACCTGTATCAGAATGAACTGGCTTCTTATTAGAAGTGTAGTTCAAATCCATTTTAGGTTTTTTAATTTCAATTTCTGTATTAGACATGGGCACCTTCATTAATATGAGAGTGAGTATGAGCACGAGTTTTATCAATGCCACCGTTACGAATCAGTTCTTCAAACTCGTGTCTGAATTTTTTTACACTTGAAAGGGCAGGGCCAGTTACGGCATCTGCAAAAGCACAGATGGTTTGCCCGGCCATGTTTCCACAAATTTTTGCGATGTAATCTAGATCATCTTGAGTTCCGCCGCCATCGAGGATGCGTTTAAACATCCGGGCAAGCCAGTGAGAACCTTCACGGCACTGAGAACATTGACCACAAGATTCATGCTCGTAGAATTTTAAAAGTGTGTATGCGGCTTCAACAATAGAAACAGTTTCATCAATAACAATGATTCCACCTGAACCGGCCATGGTGCCAGCTTTGGCGAGTGAATCATAATCAGTAAGTACACCGCACTCATCTGCACGAAGCATTGGAGCAGATGCTCCACCCGGAATAACTGCTTTAAGCTTTTTCCCGTCTTTCACTCCACCTGCAAGTTCAATCACGTCGTTAATAGAGAGATTCATGGGAAGTTCATAAACCCCTGGCTTATTCACTCTTCCTGAAACACCCAAAAGACGTGTTCCACCAGATCTCTCTGTTCCCATTTTCGCGTATTTCTCCCATCCTTTTAAAAGGATGTAAGGAACCGCTGCAAATGTTTCAACGTTATTCACACAAGAGGGCATGCCGTAAGCTCCCACTTGTGCTGGAAAAGGTGGCTTCAAACGAGGCTCTCCCCGCTTTCCTTCAAGAGAGTTTAAAAGTGCAGTTTCTTCACCACAAATATAAGCTCCTGCTCCTCGATAAATAATAAGTTCATAATCAAAACCAGAACCCAGAATATTTTTCCCGAGGAACCCAGCTTTTTTTGCATCATCAATGGCTTTTTGCATAAGGCGGGTTTCTTTAAACCACTCTCCACGTATGTAGATAAAGCCTTTATTCGAACCAATGGCGTGACCTGCAATAATCATTCCCTCAATCATGCGATGAGGAGTTTTAGTAAAGATAAGGCGATCTTTAAAAGTACCGGGCTCACCTTCATCGGCGTTACATACTAAATACTTTGGTTTTGGATTTCCGTCTTTATCCACTGGATTGGCAGGCATGAACGACCATTTCATTCCTGTTGGAAATCCTGCTCCCCCACGACCGCGAAGATTTGATTTTTTCACTTCATCAACAACTTCAGCTGGCTTCATCTTGAGAGCTTTCTCAAGACCTTTATAGCCATCTTCGTTTTTCAAATAGAAATCAAGTGTATCGCAACCTGGCTTGTCCACGTTGGGTGTAATCACTGGTTCAAAGTGTTCATTGTTGTACATCATGGCCAAACTCCCTCAGTACGGGTGCTCTTACCGACAACTTTGCCCGCTGATAAATCAGTCTGGGCCATATCGATAATTTTATTGAGCTCAGTTTCAGTTAAATTTTCATAGTAATCTTCATTGATCATCATCGCTGGAGCAGTTCCACAAGCGGCCAAGCACTCAACGTGAGAAAGGGTAAACTTCCCATCAGCTGTAGTTTCGCCAGATTTAATTCCGAGTTTTTTCTCAGCACAGGCCATAAGCTTCTCAGCTCCTTGGAGCCAACAAGAAATGTTGGTGCAAATTTGCACGTCTACTTTGCCCTGCTCTTCGAGCTTGTACATGGTATAGAAACTTGCAACTTCTCTTACTTTAGAGAGAGGAAGATTCAAAAATTCTCCTGCTGAACGCATAGAATCCATTGAGACCCAACCCTGCTCATTCTGAATTTCATGCAGGAGAGGAAGAAGGAGTGCTTGTTCAGTGGGGAAGTGACTTCTAATCCCATTGATTGTTTTTTTAATTTGCTCTGATAGTGCCATATAATTGTCTCTCTTAATTAACGATCTAATTCACCCGCGATGATGTTCACACTTCCTAAGTGAGCAACGGCATCTGGAATTTTCCCGCCCTTAACTGAAGCTTCGAAAGCTTGGAAAAGCATAAATGAAGGAGATTTGACTCTCATTCTCCAGGCCTTAGGTCCGCCTCGGCTTACAATGTAGAATCCTAGCTCACCATTGGGACCTTCCACGCAAGAGAATGTCTCCCCTTTAGGAACATTGATCCCTTCCATGAAAATTTTAAAGTGATGAATGAGAACTTCCATCTTAGTGTAGACGTCTAG
>CAMDDI010000210.1 GCA_945890905.1 Bacteriovorax stolpii | reverse complement strand
TTACTTCGTGGATTGCCCGAAAAAGAAGATGGACTGGAAGAAGCCTACTGGGCAAAATAGAAGTCATGTCACAAGATCAAACAAAAAAAGAGGCCCTCTTCAATGAAGTTAAGGGATCTTTGTTTGAATTCTTAGTGGCCAGACTCCTTGCCAAAAAAAATCAAGATGAAGAAAGTTTTCTTCGCTCACTTGATTCAAATTATCTAAATGTTCTCACTCAACAAGATCGCATGGTGAGACAGTTTTATCCAGAGATGACGGGATTTTTAAATCACATGTCTCAGGCTTCAGTTGAGGCACTAGAAAAGCATTTAGGGTTCCTTCCCAATTCTCCTACACTCCTTGGTAAGCTGATCAATTCTCCCGATCAAGCAGAATGGCATGAGGCCGATCTCTCTGTGCAAACTCCTCGTGGGCAGCTTCCCATAAGTTTAAAACTGAATAAAAAAAATGCTTACGTGAATTCTAAAAGTGGGGGGGTGAAAAGTTTTTTCTCTCTCTACTTTCCTTATCTTGAATCTCAAGTTCAGAGCAGTTTTAATCAGCTTGTAGATTTAGAATTTAACCGCATGGCGATTGATCTTCACGCCCTTCATCAGATGGAATACACTGGAAGTTTTGCATCTTGGGTGGAAGCCGGGTACTCGGAACTGCCAGGAGAACTCCCACCAGAAGAGCGGCAGATTTTAAAGGCTTACTATGCCCGCATCGCTAAAGAGCTTCATGAGCATTTAAAAAATGCTCAGATGCTTGATCCAAAAGCTTTTGCCCAGTCACTCTGTCCCTTACTTGGCTTTAGTTCCCCAGAGATTTTGCAGCTAGTTTGTTTTCATGATTTTAAAAATAAGGATTCAGAACCTGAAATTCAAATCCATGACTTTAAGGAAGTTCGCCATTCATTGGAAAATTTAACTTTGAGTGAATTTGGTGATATTTCTTCAGTGGAAATTGTCTTGGGCCTTTGGCATTTGCAAGTGAGGATTAAACCCATGAATAAGTTTACCACCACCGCCATTAAAATGAATTGTTCGGTTCGTGTTATCCCGTCAAACGACTTGAAGTCCAATGAGCTCTAAGTTGCTCTTCGTTTAATTTTTCCACTTCAAACTTAAATCCACGACGAACCACTAAGCTGTGTGCGCAATCAAGCCAAAGGGATGTATTGGCAGAGGCCAGAACAATGCTTTTTTCTGTATTCATTTGAGCACAGGCATTTTTAAAAATTTTAATCATAAATGGTGAGAGTAGATCTTCATTCATATCGATGAGAATATTTTGTGCAGGACCCATCACGGCCTTAAGTAGGCTGAAGGCCAATTTTTCCCAATGATCAGCATTCATCACTTGAGTGTCAGGACGATTGAGTAAACTTAACAAAGAATGCCACTCAGGTTTTAAGTGATGACGAATTTCAGAAAATTTCAAACTCCCAGTTTCAAGTTGGAGGTTTTCCCAAAGACTTAACTGAGGTAAGAGGGAAGATTCCCCTTCTACATAGGAGAAATTCACCGTGCGACCGGGATTTTGTGTCCGTAAGAGCTGGAGCATGTCTTTTAAGACGAGCCTAGATTTAGTCTCTTTTTGAAATAAACACAGTCCGTATGTTTTTTTATCAATCATCATGAGATTTTCTCGGTTGAATGAAGATGGAACCTTAATGAAAAGTGACTTATAATATTGGCATGGATATGAAAAAGAAGTTGGATGAGGCTTACTTACCCGACAAGAATACTAAAGCAGAAAAGGTTGCCGTGGCCTTATCAGGAGGAATTGATTCCTTTGTGATGGCCTATCTATTAAAAATCCAAAAGTATGAACTTTTTGGAATTACTGCTGTTACCGGTTGGGAAGATTTTCAAGGTGATGAGAAGAGTGCTCTCTCTTGTGTGGTGGATGCTCCAAAACTCGCGCGTATAAAAGAATTTTGCCATCAGCTTAATATCCCGCATTTTAGTGTGAAAGTAAGTGGGGAATTTAAAGAAGAAGTTGTAGAAAACTGGATGATTGCTCGGACCACAGGTACTCTGCCAACTCAGTGCTGGTCTTGTCATGAGATGCGCATGAAAGCTCTCTATGAGAAAGCCAAGTCAATGGGTGCCAAGCATATGGCCACCGGTCATTATGCAAAACTCTTTAATAATGAATCTCACGGCACAACCTTTGTTCACTCCTCTAATGATGAACTCTTCGATCAATCGGCGTTGCTCGCCCGACTTCCCCAAGAAGTTTTAAAGATTCTTATGCTTCCTCTTTCTGATTTACAAAAAAAGGAAGTGGAAAAGTTGGCTGAAAATTTTGGTCTGGATGGAAATACTAAGGCCTTACAGATGCACCAATGTTTTCCTTGGAATGCGCCTGAAATTAATTACATTCTAACACACATACCACCCCGCTTTTTTAAGCCGGGTGAGATCCTTCATGCTGCGGATGATTCAGGTGTCTCAGAGCATGAAGGTATTATTCCCCACGTTTATGGTGAACCTTTGGCCACCAAAGATGGAGCAAAACCTAAAGAAGATCAAGTATTTGTTAATTACGCTTTTAAAGAAAGAAAGATTTATGTGAGTGATCCTGGCTTTTTTAAACGGGAAAAAATTATTCTCACTGATTGCAAAGTCTGCGAAGAAACGCCGTGGCATGAACCCTTGCATGGCTCATTGAAAATTTCAGATGAACATTCTGTGGACTGTTGGGTTCATCCTAAAACGCTCAACACCGTTTTTGTAGAATGGGATGGGGCCGAATCCATTAAAGAAGGTGCTATCGTGGCCATCTTTAGGAAAAAAGGTAAAAACAGCAAAATATATCTCACTGGAAAAGTAAAATATTTATCTTTAGAAAAAATTGAAGAAGTCACTGATGGAGAAAAAAAACATGTCAAAGTGGATTACGCTAGCGATTTTTAGTCTTTCCCTGAATGCGGTAGCTAGAGCACCAGGGACTTATAGTTCTCTAAAAGCGGATCTTCAAAGGACTTCGAGCAAAACTCTTCTCTCTTGGGTTAATGGTCTGGTCGCAGAGAGTGCGCCTTCGCGCATGATCGGTATGCCTGGCCATGATAAGGCACGGGACTATCTTATTGCTGCCATTAAAAAACTTGATCCCAAAAATCGCGGCAAACTTAGTGTGGTAAATTTTTTACCTGATGTGGATGAGGGAAAAAGATTTTATCAAAAAGATTTTGACGATAAAGTTGAAGGCAAAATCCCTCATTCCAATCCTGACTACTATAAATTTTTGACCTTCACAAAATACATGCAAGAGATGCTTGAGAAATTAAAGTCAAATAAAGGCGATAATATTATTTGGGAGAAAACGGGAATAAATTCAAATAAAGTTTTAATTGTGACGGCCCATTACGATACCATTTCTCAGGATCCCCAAAATCTTATGATCCGAGTTAAAGAGGCCATGCCCGGGGCCAATTACAATGCCAGTGGTGTTGCTGTGGCATTAGGTTTGATTAACACACTGACTGAAATTGATTTAAATTATTCGGTCGAAGTGGTTTTGCTCGACTGGCAGGGGATTGGTTTCTTAGGATCTTATCATCACGCTAAAGAACTTAAGTCCCGTGGAAAAGAAATCATGGGAGTTGTAAATCTGGAGATGCTGGGCCAAGACACTAGCTTTTTTGATAAAACAAAAAAAACAGGAAACATGAGTGTCTATACCAGGGCCAATTCGGACGAGGAAAAATTTGTTAAAAAACTCATCGAGGCCGGAAGTAAGATCACCACTAAAGTGAGCTTTGAATTAAAGCCCATTGGTTTTGAAAATTCAGACAATATCCGTTATTGGGAACAAGGTTTTCTTGCGGCCACTTTCTCACAAAACTGGGAAGACGACTTTAACCCTAAGTTCTTCCAATCCGCTCAGGACACTCCGGAAACCTTAAATCATGAAACTCTCTATCAGGCCTATCAGTATTTAGGTGGCTCAGTCATTGGAACTCTTCTAGATTTAACCAAGTAAACCTGTAAAAATGAAGTCCCTCACTTTCAAAAGCCCCTAAAAGGGGCTATAAACCCGCCATGAATTTGAGTTATCAACCCGAGCTTTTAAAAGAGTACGGTATTTCTTTATCGGCCGATCAGTATGCCCAAAACGCTCTCAAGACCGTGGTGGTAGGCATGTCTGGTGGGGTGGATTCTTCGGTGGTGGCCCTCATCACAAAGCTTCAGGGATACAAAGTCATTGGCCTTTTCATGAAAAATTGGGATGAGACTAATCCCGATGGCTCTTGCAACGCGGATGAGGATTACCAGGACGTAATTAAAGTCTGTGAGCGATTAGATATTGCCTACTACTCCGTGAACTTTGTTCAGGAGTACGCTGATGAAGTCTTCAAAGAATTTTTAAGTGATTATAAAAATGGATTCACTCCGAATCCGGATGTTCTGTGTAACCGGGAAATTAAATTCAAAGTGTTTTTTCAGAAGGCCAAACTTCTGGGAGCTGATTTTCTGGCCACCGGTCACTACTGTCAGCTGGATTACTCAAGTGGTGTGGCAAGACTCGCTAAGGCCGTTGATCAGAATAAAGATCAGACTTACTTTTTATACGCAGTTCAAAAAGAAGTTTTCAATGAAGTACTCTTTCCCATTGGGCACTTACCTAAACCCGAGGTGAGAAAGCTTGCCGTGGCCTTTGATTTGGCCACTAAGGCCAAAAAAGATTCCACTGGTATCTGTTTTATCGGAGAGAGAAACTTTAAAGATTTTCTTTCCCAATATATTCAAGGTCAGAAAGGTAACTTTCTGGATACTGAAGGAAGAGTTCTGGGTCAGCATGACGGAACTTGTTTCTATACTCTTGGTCAGCGTAAGGGCATGGGTATCGGTGGTCCGGGAGACGCGTGGTTTGTGGTGGCCAAGAATCACGCTCAAAATCAAGTGATTCTGGCCCAGGGTCAGGATCATCCGGCCCTTTATTCTGATGGACTAGAGGCCAGTGAGCTTAATTGGCTCACGGAGGCACCCCAGGGAAGCTTTAAGGCGAAGGCCAAGGTTCGCTATCGTCAGCCTGAGCAGGATTGTATCGTGAGCGTTGAGGGAGCTAGTGTGAGGGTGATCTTCGATGAACCTCAGAGAGCACTTACACCGAGGCAATCAGTGGTCTTTTACTTGGATAATATCTGTCTGGGTGGGGGAATTATCAGTGAAATCATGCCGAGCTACGCTCAATTAGGGCGAGAACTTCCGTTACCAAAGATCCTTTCGATTTAAATCCAGCTTTTTTTCTTTTTCAGCACTCACTTTGCGTCTTTCCTCAAAACCCTGACAGTCACCAAGACCTGCGCTGGCCACTACGGCCGCTGGATTGGCCTGAGACATGATCCCAAAACGACGGCAACCGTTAGGGGTTCGTTTGTCAAAAGTGATGTAAAAATGCCGACATTGCGAGCAGTTAGGTTTACTCATCCCACTATTCTATAAGAACCATTGAGGCTGAATAGTGGGAAGAAATAACCCTGCGTGTATTTCTTAGCTGGAGCCACTTTAGACAGGTTTGAAAGGTTTACATGGACCACAGAAATTTCACCTAACGCACCAGATCTTGGTGCTTAATACAGTTATTAAACATTATCGGTGTCAAAATGATCCCGGATTCAATGGCACAAAGAGTGCAACTTAGAGACGCAAGTGCGTGTTCTAGGATTGAACATAAAAGGTATAACGATGAACGTTGCAGGCAGAACCGAAGCAGAATTGAAGACGGCCAATGTGGTTGCACTTTTCGGAGAGTTAGAGATTTCTTCT
>CAMDDI010000209.1 GCA_945890905.1 Bacteriovorax stolpii | reverse complement strand
AACTCATTAAACAAACTTAAAACAGCTTTAATAGAAAAAGTGCGCACGGCGGCATGTCGGGGTGCTCTTAATTTAAAAGAGTGACCCCTACATAGTACTGATAAGGAATTTGAGCGATGGATTTTTCAGCTATCATGGTCTTCACTTTTCGCTCAACCATGTGCTGAACAAGCTTAATCATAGAAGCGTCACCTTCAAGACTGAGCTCGATCTCTTGATCACTGATGGATTTTACTTGGCCGGTGATCTCAATTTTTCTGGTGATATCGTAAATTTCACCTAAAATTTTCTGGTTGAAATTTCCACGATAAATTATTTTTCTCGCGATCATTTGAAATCCTTTTTACTTCGCTAACATTTTTACAAAATGAATGATGGCACGTGGGAACAACCCAAACTGCAAAGTTGCCGCAGCAGAAATCAAGGCAGCAATGGTGGCACCTTTAAGGCGGTGATGAATCGCTACCTCTTTAGTAGATTCCTTCATAAAGAGATAAACAATCACTCTGAGGTAATAATAAACCGAAACCACACTGGTAAGGACTGCAATGACAACAAGAGGAATTTCTCCTGCGCTTACTGCAGCACTAAAGAGTCCATACTTCCCGATAAATCCTGAAGTCAGTGGAATTCCTGCCATAGAGAGAAGGAAAATGGTGAAGAGAGTTCCTAGGAGTGGATACTTAAGACCCAGTCCCGCGATCTGATCCAGAGTTAAATCTTTCTGATTTCTTTCTTCAAAGATTGAAATCACGGCAAAGGCACCCAAGTTTGAGAGTGCATAGAAGAAGAGATAGAGAACAAGTGAGCGTGAAGAGCCTTCACCGTTGTTCATGACATATAAACCAAGCAGAAGGTATCCCGTGTGAGCGATGGTTGAGAATGAGAGCATTCGCTTAAGCTCGCTCTGTGAAATAGCTACGAAGTTACCGTAGATCATGCTGGCTGCGGCCACAAACCAAATAAATGATTGGAACCAGCGAAGTCCAGGGTGATTATCCAGAAACACCATGTTTTGAGCAATTTTTGCGAAGGCCATGAAGGCCGTAAACTTAACTGCAGCCCCCATAAATCCAGTCACATTAGTTGCGGCCCCTTGATAAACATCTGGAAGCCATCCGTGGAATGGAAAAGCTGCGACCTTAAAGAGCATGGCCGTGGTGATAAGACCTAGACCAACGTAGAATATAAATGAAGGATTCTGATTAAACATTAAGAAATGATGAATTGTAGTGAGTTCAAATGAACCAGTAGCGCCAAATACTAGGGCAGTTCCGTACAGGAAGAGTGCTGAGGCCAGACCACCTAAGATAAAATATTTAAGTCCCGCTTCAGAAGAGAAGCTGCTTGATCGTCTCATGGCCACCAGAACGTAAATGGCCAATGACATAATTTCTAAAGCAATAAACATAAAGAGTAAATGAGTGGTACTCATCATCAAAATCATACCGGCAGTAGAGAATAGAATCAGTGCATAGACTTCTGAAAGAAGACCTTCTTTTTTGTCCTGACCGTACGTCAAAATCACACCAATGATAGCAAACACAATAACCATAAGGGAAATACTGCGGGTGTAAGGACTAAAGACAAGAGTTCCACCAAGTAGAGAGACGTCAGTTAAAAACAAATGATATGAGCCCTGCAGAAGAGCATAAACCAGCGTGAACATTGCCACAGTGAAAGCGTATCCATGACCTCTTTGTTTATTTGTTCCAAACAATAGAGCGAGAACGGCCCCAAAAGTCAGAGTAAAAAGAGGAAGAAGGCTGAAGAGTTCCGTTGGCCCCAAAACTTGAAGGGGGAATGTCTCTAATAGACTCATGGATGACCTACTTTATAAATAACTTGATTTGCATATGAATCGAGAGTGGCATCAGACTTACCGAAGAATGTTTTCGGGAAGAAGCCAATGCCAAAAACAAAAACTGTGAGAACAATCATGGCAGTAATTTCTCTGGCATTTAAATCATGCAAATGATCCAGATCATTTCTTGTTTTAGGTCCAAGCATTACCATCTGATAAGCCTTTAATGCGTAGATGGCCCCTAGAATAACTCCTGTACCTGCAAAGAGCACGTATATCGGATGCACTTGGAATGCTCCTAGAAGAATTGGAAACTCACCCACAAATCCGTTTGAACCTGGAAGGGCAACAGAAGAAAGAGTCATGATCATGAAAGCAATGGCCATCATGGGAACAACTTTGGCGAGTCCACCAAACTCTTGCAAGTTTCGTGTGTGAAGTCTTTCATAAAGAAAGCCCACGATCATAAAGAGTCCACCAGCTGAGATACCATGGTTGACCATTTGATAAAGAGAGCCTGCGATAGCTATTTTTTGGAATGAAAAAAGACCCACAACAATGTATCCCATATGGGAAACTGATGAGTAGGCCACAAGCTTTTTAAAGTCAGTTTGGTTTAGAGCACAGAACGCTCCATAGATAATTCCGATAACTCCCAACAAAATAAACATTTCTGAGAAGTAAAATGCCGCTTGGGGGAAGAAAGGGATCGCAATTCTCATGAGGCCGTATGTACCTAGCTTCAAAAGAACAGCTGCTAGGAAAACTGATCCTACAGTTGGTGCTTGAACGTGAGCATCTGGAAGCCAAGTATGAAAAGGCACCATGGGTACTTTGATCACAAAAGCCAAGGCAAATGCCAGGAAGAGATAAGTTTGTGGAGACGAGAAAACAGTTTTCAAACTTGATCCATCGAAAGCAAACTTTAACTGACCCAAAACTTCAAAAGAGGCAGAAGGATTAGCGCCAGGCAAATGAGTTGATTCATGAATTAACCAGAAGATGGCCACAAGCATGAGAAGAGATCCCACCATAGTATAGATGAAGAATTTAATGGTGGCGTAGATGCGATCCTTACCACCCCAAATACCGATCATAAAGAACATAGGAATTAAAACAACTTCCCAGAAGAAGTAGAATAAGAAGAGATCATGGGCAAGAAAAGTTCCGTACATTCCAGTCTGAAGGGCCATAATTAAAGAAACAAAAAATTTCTCTTTCTTAAGCTCTCCATGGGGCCAAGTGGCCAAGATAGCAATGGGAGAGACAAAAGCAGTAAGCATCACAAGTGGCAAACTCAGGCCATCAATGGCCACAATGTAGTTAATCCCCCACTCCGGTAACCAAGACACAAAGTGAATGAGCTGAGGAGCTGCCGAGTAACCATCAAAACGAACATAAAGGACAACGGCCAAAACCGCATTCACCAATGTTTGAATCAAAGTCAGAGTGCGCAGCTTATTCTCAAGAAATGACGGTGTTAGAATCGCTATCACCGCAAACAGCATGGGAGAAAAAATCATCCAGCTTAATAAACATGTAGTACTAATCATGACCTATCCTTCTAAACCAAAACTTTAAAAATAAAGAAAATGATAACTAAAACTCCACCGAGCATCATCAAACCATAAGTCTGGAGATCTCCAGTTTGAAGAATTCTGAGTCCAGATCCTACACGACGAACTCCGCGTCCAAGGCCATTTACGGCCCCATCGACAAAGACTTTATCTAGGACATCTGCTGAGAAGGCTGAAATTTTACGGAGAGGTTCTACAATAATTTTGCCGTAGAGTTCATCAACGTAATATTTATTCTCAAGAACTTTATGTAGTGGGTTAATTCCAGATACAAGATCTTTAACAAAAAGAACTCTCTTAAACAGAGTGACTCCAGCCCAGTAGAAAAGAATGGCGATAACACTTGATCCCACCATCACGACACCTTCGTGGAGAGGAATTTTAATTCCCACTAGAGGTAGATGATGGGCAGGAACCACGGCTTCTAACCATTGAGAGAGAAAGTGTGGCATATGGCCCAAGTAATCCCCCATCAAATGCGGAACTCCTAAGAAACCACCAAGGGCCGCGAGAGTTGCCAAAACATAGAGTGGAAAAGTCATCAGTGCAGGAGATTCGTGTAAGTGGTGTTTCACATCATGGGACATTCTCTCATTGCCGTAGAAAGTTAGGCTCATCATACGACCGGTATAAAATGCTGTCAGTGCAGCAGTGAGGACTCCTACGATGAAGAGATAGCTAATTCCATGAGGGAGTGCGATTGAAGAATAGAGAATCTCATCTTTACTGAAAAATCCTGAGAAGAAAGGAATTCCAGAAATGGCCAGGGAACCAATAAGCATTGTGAAGTGAGTGTGAGGTAGATATTTCTTAAGTCCACCCATCTTGGTCATGTCTTGTTCTCCACTGCATGCGTGAATCACAGAACCAGAACCTAAGAAGAGAAGCGCTTTAAAGAAAGCGTGGGTCATAAGATGGAAAACTGCTGTCTGATAAGCACCCACACCACAAGCAAGAAACATGAAACCAAGTTGAGACACAGTTGAATAGGCCAAGACTTTTTTAATATCAGTTTGAGCGATAGCAATTGTCCCTGCAAATAATGCTGTGAGAGCACCTGTATGCGCAATCACAGAAAGTGCCAAGGGTGAGAGTTCAAACAAAGGATTGAGACGCGCAATCATGTACACACCTGCCGTCACCATGGTGGCAGCATGGATGAGAGCAGACACAGGAGTTGGTCCACTCATGGCATCTGGCAGCCATACATAAAGAGGAAGCTGAGCGGATTTACCAGTGGCACCCACAAACAATGAAAGACAAATCATAGTCACCGAAGGAGCGATACGGGCCACAACTGTTGAATCATGAAGCATTGAATTTATTTCAGTTAAACTTAAAGTTCCAAGTTCCCTGAAGAGGAGAAACATACCGATCAAAAATCCTAGATCTCCAATACGGTTAACGATGAATGCTTTTTTTCCAGCATTGGCCTTTTCAGTTTCTGTGTACCAGAAACCAATCAAAAGATAAGAACAAAGACCCACACCTTCCCAACCAAAGAAGAGAAGTGGAAGATTATTTCCCATGACCAAAAGAAGCATATTGAAACAAAACAGATTTAAATATGAGAAATAGCGACCAACACATTCTTCATCATGCATATAGCTAATGCTGTAGAGATGAATAAGTGTACCGATGCCAGTGATGATCATCACCAAGAGTCCAGAGAGCTTATCAATCCGAAGTTCGAAAGGAATGTTGAGTCCACCGAAGTTAAACCACTCGTAACAATAAGTCATAACTGACGGATTCTGTGAGTTGCTTCCCATAAGTTTTGCAAATACCATCAAGGCCATGATGAAACTTAGGCCAATAAAGAAGGTCGCAATTCCTCCAGCAGTATCTGCAGAAGTTTTTGCAAAACCTTTATACTTAAGAGGCATAACCACAGCATTAATGAAAAAGCCCACCAGTGGTGAGAGCAAAATGAGGAGCGGGAGACTTGAGTACATCGTATCCATCGCTATTATCCTTTAAGAGTATTGGCAGTTTGAGTTTTAATAGAACCAAAATTCCGGTAAAGATTAACCAAGATGGATAACCCAATGGCAGACTCGGCGGCGGCGATGGTGATCACAAAGAAAACCTGAAGCTGGCCTTCAATCATGTGGGCAGATTTAGAAAAAGCTACCATTGAGAGATTGGCCGCGTTCAAGAGAAGCTCGATTCCCATGAGCACCATGATGGTATCCCGTCGTAATAAAACGACGAGCATTCCCATGGTAAAGAGGAAAGCCGCAAGAATCTGGAGGAAGATGTCATTTGTCATATATAAACCTTAGTCAAATTTTCTTTTCGCTAGAACCACTGCACCCACAATCGCAACGAGAAGTGCTAATGAAATCACTTCGAAAGAAACATAGAATTGAGAGAAAAGGGCGTGAGAGAGAACTTTTGAATTACC
>CAMDDI010000208.1 GCA_945890905.1 Bacteriovorax stolpii | reverse complement strand
CAAAAGAATAGTGCGATTTAGATTTTCATAAATGTTATAGAGAGAATCGCGCTTTTTTAAATTCGCTTCTTGCCCAATCAGGCCGCCTAAAATTCCTGCAAGCACATCTCCTACACCACCAGTGGCCATTCCATCATTGGGTGAAAAATTAAAAAAAGTTTTTCCATTGGGAAAGCCGAGGTAAGTACAGGGTCCTTTGAGAATCACCGTACAGTTAATTCTTTCAATAACTTCTTTTAAATGAAAGTACGGGGCCTTGTTGACTTCTTCTAAGGCCAGTCCAGAGAAGCGTGCAAATTCACCAAAATGAGGCGTGAGAAGAGTTGGAGCACTTCTCATACTAAACAACTGGGCATCTTCTTTGAGACTTAAAACGTTAATGGCATCAGCATCAAGCACCACTGGACCTGAAAAATTATTCAAAATTTCCAAAACAAGCATTCTGGCGCGGTTTGAGCGGGCAAGGCCCGGGCCTATGACAATTGAATCATATTTGTCCAAATCTTTTAAAAGGCTCGCCCATTTAGTCTGATCATTAGGCACATATCCCGTCATGATTTCAGGAATGAGTCTTGAGATAAATTCTTGGTACTGCGGCTCCCAAGTGCTGGCCGTCACAAGACCAGCGCCAACTTTCAGCGCGGCCGTACTGGTCATGACAAGTGCGCCGGTAAGACCATGAGATCCACCCACAACGAGAGTATGCCCAAAAAGCTTTTTATCACCAAATTTATTTCGCGCTGGTGGAAGATCATTTTTCAAATCTTGATCAATGAGAAACTTATCCCCGCCTTTGATCACAAGATCATGGGGAATTCCTGTTGGGATGATTTCAATCTCTCCTACTAATCTTGGACCATCAGCTTGGTAATACCCAAGTTTCGGAAAGCCTACTGCTAAAGTGAGATTGGCCACAATGGCATTACCTTGAATGAGTCCTGAATCCCCTTCAATACCCGTAGGGATATCTAGGGAGATGGTGTAGGCCCGGGCCTCATTAATAAAATGAATCACGTCATATAAAAAATTAGAAAGTGGAAGTCGTACTCCCGTTCCAAAAATGGCATCGATGATAATTTTAGGAGAGGAATTTTGCTGGAAGTAGGCTTCAAGTGGGGCCAGATCATCCAGATGAGTCGTGCGAACTCCATAGTTTTGAGCAATTTTAAGTTGCTCCTTCACTTCTACAGATTGGTCTTTTTCATCGAAGAGAAGAAACGCGCGGGATTCAAACCCCATGCTGGCCATATGGCGGGCAATGGCCAAACCAGTGCCACCATTATTTCCTCGACCGATGAGAAAAATAAGTTCACCTACGCTTATCTCTTCGCCCAATTTATTCACAATAGCACGAGCACTTAAGAGGGCCACATTTTCAATGATAAGCTTTTCGGGAAAATGAAATTTTGCTTGGGCCAACTTTTCAATTTCTTTCATTTCAGACTGAGTAACAATTCTCATAACTAACCTTTCAGAGGATATTTTTCAATTAATGTAAGCATTTCTTTAACTACGTGACCAAGACCAATGAAAACTGCTTCAGCAATAATCCAATGACCTATGTTGTATTCTTCAAAGAGAGCTTCTTTAAGTAGAGGCTCTAAGGATTCAAAAGTGAGTCCGTGACCCGCGTGATATCCCCACCCAGCAGCTTTGATGATCTTGTGACCATCGCGGTAGCGCGCCAAATATGAATCAAGGTTATTTTTGAGTAAAAAATCTTTGGCATAATCACCAGTATGAATTTCTACTGCGTCAGCTTTAATTTTAAGACAATTTTTTAAAACGTTTTCATGGGCCTCGACAAATAAAGAAATCTTGGTCTGTGGAAGCTTGGCCTTCAAAAGAATACAGGCGGCTTTTACCCGTTCAAAATTTTCAGAGTCAACAACATCAAGTCCACCTTCAGTAGTGCGCTCCTCACGTTTCTCAGGAACTAAGCAAATCCATTCTGGATTCTCATTGATGGCAATTTGAATCATCTCATGTGAGCAGCCCATCTCAAGATTGAGAGGACGGGCCAGCTTCTTACAAATGTCATGAACTTCTGGAACATCCCGGTCTTGAATATGCCGACGGTCTTCACGCAGATGAATAGTAATTTGATGAGCACCAGTTGCGAGAGAAACTTCTGCGGCACGAGTAACTTCTGGATAGAACTCCCCTCTCTGCTGACGGAGAGTAGCAACGTGATCAATATTTACGCCAAGTCTTGGATACTTCATAAATTCCTCTAGGCCAGTGCTTTAGTCACGACTTGAGTGAGTTCAAGGCAGATGCTATCCACAAGTTTTGAATCCCGCCCTTCTACCATGACACGGGCAAGAGCTTCAGTCCCTGAGTAACGAAGCAGAATTCTGCCTTCCTTACCAAGTTTGGCTTCAGCATCTTTCATGGCCCTTTTAATTTCTGGCACATCTTCAAAAGGAATTCTTTTTTGCACGTAGATGTTTTCTAATCTCTGTGGAAAAAGCTCAATCTCATTAGCAAGCTCAGAGAGTTCACGGTCATAAAATTTAATACTCTCGATAACTTTTAAGGCCGCAAGAATTCCGTCCCCGGTAGTTGAATATTTTTTAAAAACTAAATGCCCTGAAGGCTCTCCACCAAAAAGAGCACCACTGGTTCTCATGTGTTCCACAATATAGCGGTCGCCCACTTGAGTGCGGATAAATTTCAAACCTTGTTGCTCTAGATAAAATTCCAGACCAAAATTACTCATTACAGTACCGACCACTTCTTTGGAAGGACCAATTTCTTGATTGTCTTTGAGAAATTTTCCGCACAAACCAATGAGTCTATCTCCATGAATGACTTCTCCGTGCCCATCTACAATTGTTAAACGATCCCCGTCTCCATCTAAGCACACACCTAGATCAGCGCGGTATTTTTTCACCGTTTCGGCACACATACCTGGATGAAGAGCTCCACAGGCGCGGTTAATATTTGTTCCATTAGGAGTATTACCGAGAGCGATCACTTCTGCACCAAGCTCTTCAAACACCATGGGTGCTAATTTATAACCGGCACCATTGGCCCCATCCACTACAATGCGAAGACCCTCAAGGGAATATTGAGGAGAGAGTGCTGCTTTAGTGTGAACAATATAGCGGCCTATAACTTCATCTAAGCGTTTAGCATTACCAAGCTGCTCACCAGAACGGACAGGGATGAGTGAAGGATCTAAAACCATGCGCTCAAGTTCAATTTCAATTTCATCAGGAAGCTTATGTCCCGTGCGATCAAAAATTTTAATTCCGTTATCTTCAAATGAATTATGGGACGCTGAAATCATCACACCAGCATCGGCCCGCATACTTTGAGTGACAAAGGCCACACCCGGAGTGGGAAGTGGGCCCGTGAGAATAGCGCGCCCTCCTTGAGAGCACACACCAGCCGAGAAAGCTTGCTCAAGCATGTAACAAGAGAGACGAGTGTCCTTTCCAATAATGATCAAAGGCTTTTTAGAAAAATTTTGCTGGAAGTAACTTGTTACGGCACGACCCAATACGAAGGCCACTTCACCTGTCATGGGATAGGTATTTGCGCGACCACGAACACCATCAGTACCAAATAATTTTCGAATGGACATCTGCGTTCTCCGAGTAAAATGAGGATAGTTTCACTATACCATTTTACTGGATATTCACAAGAATGGTCTTAGGAGAGATCTCTAATAAATGCATGCTTGGAGGAAGTATAACTCGCAAAGGAACTTCGATTTTTCCGTGAGCTCCTTCAGGTATATCGGCCCATACTTGCACAGAGGACGAGACATTTGATCGGTTTTTCATCACGCGATCTGGCACTAAAAGCTTCACACTTGCTCGTTGCAAAGGAGATAAAACCTTTCCGGAATGAGAGAGATACTTAATGGGGATATTTTTTAGCTCATAATTGGCACTAGAAGCTTTTAAATCGTAGCGAAGCTTTAAATCATAACCAGATGTGAGTGTAAGTCGGTCATCACCTAATTGAATTTCAACCGGAATCTCGGCCTGTCCAACTAAGCTTTCTAACTCAATGGGTTTAGTTGAAATTTCTTTAAGGCGCCCTATTAAAGAGCGCGGCCCGTAAACTTCCACTTCCACAGAACTCAGTTCGACCCGGGTCAAAGAAAGTTTTTCCGGTAGTTGTCCAGTGAAGGCCAATTTAATAGGAAGAATTTTACTCGCCTTATTTTCTAAATGGATAGGGATTCTGCGGGGAATGACTCTCTCCACCATCATCCCAAAAGGTAGATTGAGTTCCGCGGGATTAATATCCACAGAGAAATTTAACTGTCGTTTTGAATTAGCGCGATTGAGATCAATCACGAGTTTATCTTCTCTCTCGGTCACGGTCCGAACAAATGCCCGTGGACCTTCAATCATGAAAACAACTTCAGTCACAGGCTTATCAGCAAAAATCATATCATTAGGGAGTACGTATTCAAGGCTTACAACTTTTTCAAATTGTACTTTTTCTGAATTAAGAACATAGACCCAGAGGAAGACTGAAAGAAAAACCGAGATAAATTTAAGGGAATGCTTTTTAACTCTATTTTTCATTTTCATAAAGATTTACTCGCAGATTCCAGAGTGGTCACACGATCAATCTCAAGCAAGAATTTACGCAGATACTTTCTTAGATGCTCTTCGCTTTCCATGTAATGGAAAACTCCATCATAACATATATTAATTCGTCCAGTTTCCTCAGAAACTGTGACCACCACAGCATCAGAAATTTCGGTAATTCCTAAGGCCGCTCGGTGACGGGTACCATAATGGCGGTCAATCTCGACATTTTTTGAGAGTGGTAAAAAACATCCTGCTGCTTGAATAACGCCATTATATATAATGATGGCGCCATCATGGAGCGGAGACTTAGTTTGAAAGATGGAATAAATAATATCTGAGTGGATTCGTGAATCTAAGCGGGTACCACTTGAAGAATAATTTAAAAGACCATGATTTTTTTCAAATACAATCAATGCACCTGTGCGCTCACGAGAAAGAGCCGAACAGGCCGCAACAACTTCTTCAATTTGCTGATCAAACTTAGAACGTCCAGGAGTTCCTAAAAGCTTGGTACTTGAAATGGAAACTAGAGCACTTCTAATTTGATCTTGGAACAAAACAATGAGAATGATGAAGAGATAATCAAAAAAGTTTTGCAGAATCCAGCTCAGAGAATAGAGCTCATAAGCCTGACTCACCCACCAGAGCATGGCCAAGGCCACGATACCAAAAAGCATTTGATAAGCGCGTGTTCCTTGAATGATCATCAGGAATCGATACATGATTAGTGAAACCGCAATCATGTCGATTAAATCAATAAGCCGGAAATTGGTCAGGATAATACCCAACTGCTGCAAAGCTACCTCGAAGGCGAAGTTAATGAATTACTAGACTTATCGGAGGGGAAAAAGGGAAATAAAGGAAATTCCAGGGACATCGTGTAAAGAATGCCCTGGAGTGTGAGATATTTTAAGCCGCTTCTTTTTTGTCGTCCGCTTCAACTGGAACCAAAACAACAGTTTTGGCCTCAGGATTCTTGATCTGCTCGATAATTTCATCTGACATCAGCATCTTCTTACGAAGTGCTTCTCTTGAGATCCCCATAGATGTCGCCGCTTTTGATTTATTGCCTTTATGGCGCTTAATCTCAGCTAAAATCATCTCGCGCTCAACCAAGGCCACTCGATCTTTTAAAGAAATGGTGAAGTCATCAGCATGAGGAATATTCTCCAGCATGCAGTTCGATGTCTTAGTCACGTCAATGATAGGAGAGGCCTTAGAGCCCAGATCAACGATCACATGGGCCTTAGGATTATACAACACGGCCTTCTCTACAG
>CAMDDI010000207.1 GCA_945890905.1 Bacteriovorax stolpii | reverse complement strand
TCGTGCTCATATTGTATGATTAACTTCAATTCCTCTAAGGGAAGTGTTAAAGCAACTGAGGAACTCATTGTTGAAGACGTTGCCTCTATTTTGGCCAAATCCGCACTATAAAAAGATTCTGGGCACAGCTCTCAGCGGGCTGTGCCTTTTCTCATCTCAACTTTTTGCACAAAACACTCCCCTAGCAACTCCTAAGACTATTGAATATCCCGGCATCATCCAAACGTTTGAAAAGTTAATTCAGATTGATACAGATAAATTTAATAATCGGTCTAATGATCTGATGAAAAATGGCCGTCTTTTTTCTGATTCAAGTTCAGTCACCTCCCTTGATCTTGAACCAGACTTTCTCAATTCTGTGATTCTTCATTCTAAAGCTGGATATATAAAACTGGCTTCTCAGTCTAAGTGTAGCTTTTACGACACCATTCTCACGGATCTTCTTCGTAGCGCGGAAGGTAAGATCACCAATGTGATTATTACTTATGTAAATAAATCTGGTTCTCGAGAATCGTCTGTCATTAGCCGCAAAGATTTTTTAACCAAAGTCGTAAGTGTTGAGTGTCCTGAAACACAAAAGCTTATTTCAGAATTCCAAATCAAAAATATTCAAGCCGCCTTTGCCTCTCAAGTTTTTGAGATCCCATCTGGGCAAGATCAGTGTCAGATTGTGCATGCGAGTTGGCTGAAAAATCCAAAAACTCCCTACATGTGTCAGATCTATGAATATTTGGAAGAGGCCCGCAAAGGCCTAGGCGACCCCAATGATCTGACTCAGAGGAGAGCAGTAGCAAGAGTACTAGAACAAAAAATTACACATTCTCAAAAAGATTATCTCAGTAACCTTTGTAATCACCTGGATGATGAAGTTCCGTTTTGCGAAGAATTTCTCAATGTTTCTTTCTGGAACAAAGTGGCAGCCGGCCTGGAAGATAAAATTTATGCCCATAGTATCTGTGCTGAGACTTTAGGCATCCAAAACCCTAATGATGCTCAACTTAATCAATGTCTAGCTAGGATGAAAAAAGAAAGTGATCTGTGTCTTTTTCAGAATAGTAAAAACCGCGGACTATCACCACAAATTGATTGTGACGCTCTCTCGGTGGCGCTGAATTATTCATCGCTAAGATCAAACTATCCAGACTGTCCCATTGGAAGTGATCAATTGGGACTTACTAATGTGACCCGTATCCTTCTGCACAAATCTAAGTCAGCAGTTAAACCTTTTGAGGGTTCCTGCTCTGTCGTATCTGCTGGAGAAGCTTTTGAATTTAATGAAAGATTTGACAATGATGAGAGTTGGAAACTTCAGGCCTGCTTTGATGATAAACTCAACGAGAAAGAAGTTTGTTATAAGACTTTTTTTGGCTCTTACAATAATAACGAGGCCTCTTACACTCAAGTGGTGGCCAATATTTTAAAGAATACTCGAGGTGCAGATCCGGGTACGAAATGCTCCATGGTAGAAAGTAGAGACTATAATCCTTTGCTTCTGCAGTTTAAATCTGGATGCTATATTATTTATGAAGCCAGTCGCTGCTTTATGTCTCAGTGTAAGCATAAAATTATTTTTAATGCCCGGCCAATTGATTTCATCACGATTAAAAACGATCTTAATATAGATTACTTTCCCACTACTGTTCAAGGCGAGCGTTTTTCTCAGAACTATCTTCTCACTCATGATTATAAGTTAACGGGAAGACCTCTCAATAATCTTACATCCATAACGGCTTTCTTTAAGAAAAGTAAGAAGGCCATGATTCATGGAGTGGGTTGCGGTGAAGATCTGCTGCCTTCATTTTTTAAATCTGAGGCCATGGGCCAGTGCACGCCAGTTCCTTTCATTATTGATGGAATGATTAAGGAAAATGATAAAGTCTCATTTGTGACACGCACTTCAATGGATTCACTTCAGGCCCCAAGGATAGTGAGCTGGAGTAATATTCTCTCAACAGTGAAAATGTATCAGCGCTATCACCCCCTCAGAATATGGACGTTGTATGGTTTGGATTAATTTAATGATGCTTCTCATGGGTGTGGCAGAAGCTGTAGAATTACCAAAGTTTCTCACCAAGCATTCTATTGATTCAGTTCGCTTTATAACTATGGATGGTAGATTTGCCTACGTTCGCAAACGTCCCGGTGTGCTTGGACTAGTGACCAGTTTTAAAAGTACTGATTTTATTACGGATGAATCCGGCAGTGATTTCATAGTCAAAGATTCAAGTTTTAAAAGACGACTGGCCATTGAAGTGATTCCGTCTGTTCATCATAAGTTTGATCCTTACAAAAAAAATAAGATCATGGTGGTGGACTGGGGACAGTCACAGACAAAAGAAATTGGTCTAGGGGTAAAAGCCAAACTTCATATGGATGATGAGTGGATAAGTTTTTTTGATCCCGTTGAGAAAGCCATTCATTTGCAAAATATCATTACCGAGAAAAAATACAGCATCATTCTTTCACCAAAAACAAATCCCTTCTTCAGCCCAGAAGTGGAGATGATTACTAGTGATACAGTTACGTACACAGATATTAATGAAAAAGGTTATGCAGCTTTTATTAGCTTTAATCTTCTAACACAGAAGAGTACCGTTATCTATCGTGCGCCTCAAATAGCCACAAGATTGGAGCTTTGTAGTAATGGTAATTATATGATGGTAGGAGAATTTCCCTATGACGGAGTTGAGCGTGGAAGTAAACTTCTTTATATAGGTCTTGGTCCAAGTACAAATCTTGCCGGGTTTACCACCGCCTACAGTTCTGCTGATGCGGATATCGGAAACATGGTTTGTCTCAGGGAATCAGTATATTTCATTAAAACTATGCGGCATTCTAAATTGATGGGATCTAAAACCACTGAAGCAGCTAGACTCATTTTAAAAAATTTCCAGCTCGAATCTAAAACTTCTATGGAGCATATCACTCAGCTGGTTCATATGGATGACCGGATTTTGATTCCTTCGAGAGGCGAATATTTTGTTCTAGAAGGTCGTGCGAACTTAAGTGATGACACCCTTAAATCTACTCCAACTAAATTAGAGGAGCTACCACTTGAAATATAGCTTTCTCTTCATTCTATTCTTATCTTTTCATGCTTTGGGATTTGATAAAGATTTCAAAACTGTAAATGACCGAGTTCCCTTTGAATTTGTTCAAATGTTTGAAGCACTCAAATCAGAAGTCAAAAGTCCTGCCGAGCAAATTAAAATGATCGGCCTGTGTAAAGACTTAGATAGTAACTTAGGCTTTCTCCCTAAAGAACAAATTTATCTACTCATTAAATCTGAAGTGATAAAAAACATTCTCGAGCATAAATTCAAGAAAGTTCGTCAGTTTGATATTACAACTGCAGTCATCCAAAGACTTGAGGATGAATTGCTTAAAAAGAAACAATTCCTGAATGCTTTCTCACTTTGGATATGGCGCTCGATGATTGCTGAACTTAAGCATCGTCAAGATATGGGGCTTATTACCACTAAGAGTTTTTCTCTCAGTGGGTATGAAGGTGCGAAGCTTGGGGAAGCTAAACGCTTCCAGCGCTACCTAGAGTATATTCTTCCTTGGATAGAAAGGATGGATAGCTACACACCCACTCAGTTTAATGATCTCTCCAAAGAAGTTTCTTGGATCATCCTCCGTCGTCTTAATGATCGCTCACTTTTATTTAAACGCTTTTCCTCAACGGCCGCTGGAGATACTAAAATTACACTTTTCAATATTCCTGAAAAACTACTCAATCTTCACCCGGAAGATATTAAGCGCATGCAAAGTGACGTGGAACCACTCTCACTCAAGGAAGAGGGCATGATTGAAAAAGCGGATGCACAAAAGGCAGTGGATAAAACTAGTCCTGAAGATTTGAGTCCAATCAGCGACGATGTGGCCCGCGAGCTGGAAAAAAAGACAGAAAAGAACCCATAACACTACTGGTCAATGTTCCTAAGAAGTACCCTTTTTTGGGTGCTTTTTGTATAATGTCCCTGCCTCATATAGAGGGTAAAAAGGACACTTATGGCGCTCTCAAAATCCCCTTATCGCGGACCCCGGGATTTTTTTCCCAAAGAAATGCGACTCAGAAATTACATCTTCCAAAAGATGGCCCAGGTTTCTGAAACCTTCGCTTACGAACCCTACGATGGTCCACTCCTTGAAGAAGTCGAACTCTATCTCGCCAAGTCTGGGGAAGAACTTATTACAGATCAAATTTATTCTTTCATCGACCGAGGAGATCGTAAGGTCGCTATTCGTCCTGAGATGACACCTACTGTAGCTCGAATGGTGGCACAAATTCATCGTGAAGTGGCCAAGCCCCTCCGTTGGTATGCTATTCCTAATTTGATGAGATACGAAAAGCCACAGAAAGGACGATTGCGTGAGTTCTGGCAATACAATGCTGATATTTTTGGAGCTGCAGAGTATGGTGAAGTAGAAATTATTCAACTCGCAGTAAGTATTATGAAAAGTTTCGGGGCTACCCAAGATCATTTCGAAATTTTATTAAATGACCGGCGCTTAGTAGATTTTGTTTTTGTGAAACTTATTAGTCTTGAATCTGAGGCGAACAAAAAATTGTATAAACTTGTAGATCGCAAAAACAAAATGGATCCAGCTAAGTTCTCGGCCGAAGTCAGACTCATCACAACTGAAGAGAGGCAGGCCCAAATATTTGAAGAGTATGTTTCTATTACAACAGTTAAAGAATTAGAAGGCTTTGTGAAAAAGCATTTAAATCTTGCCGAGAAGATTGATTTTCTATTAGATGAACCTGCAAGTGCTCATCACGAAGCAATTTCTCTTTCTATTAAGCCACTTTTTGATCTCTTTAAGCGGTTGGAGCATTTAGGTCTATCAAGTTTTGTAAAATTTGATCCTTCAATCGTGAGGGGTTTAGATTATTACACAGGTGTGGTATTCGAAATATTTGATAAGCATCCTGAAAATCGCCGGGCCATTGCTGGTGGAGGTGCCTATGCTAATCTCTTGCAAATTTTTAATGAACTTCCCCTAGGCGGAGTAGGGTTTGGAATGGGTGAAGTTCCACTTAAAGATTTCCTTGAGGCCCATAAGCTGATGCCGGATTTCACAAAGCCTGATTTTGATGTTCTAGTGGCCTACACTCACCTCTCGAGCGAGCCAAGTGGATTTCAAATCGCAGATGCTCTCAGGTCCCTAGGACTTAAAACCGAAGTCATCTTCGGAGAATCAAAACCTAAAAAGGTTTACGGACAAACAGAGAAAAAAAATTATCACACCGTCATTCTTCTTAATGAAAATGAAGTGCAAGTAAAGCACCTCAAGTCTCAAGTCAGTACAAGCTATCAATTAAATGAAGCATTTAAAATCGCACACGAAGTTAAAGGACAATTGTAATGGAAATCGAAAATAACTTACCGAAAACCTTTGACCCTCAGGGAGCAGAGAATAAGTGGTATGACATTTGGTTAAAAAATAAATGCTTTAAACCAGTTCCAGGTAAGCAGAAGCAAACTTTCACTGTGCTGATGCCGCCACCGAACGTGACTGGTAAGCTTCATATGGGACACGCTTTGGATGCCACAACTCAAGATGCTCTTATTCGCTTTAAACGAATGAAAGGTTTTGAGACTTTATGGATTCCTGGAACCGATCACGCGGGAATTTCGACTCAAGCGGTTGTGGAAAAACTTATCTGGAAAACTGAAAAGAAAAATCGCCATGACCTGGGACGTGAAGAATTCCTTCGCCGAATTTGGGAATGGAAGGAGCAATACGGAACTGAAATTGTAAATCAGCAGAAAAAAATGGGTGTGTCTTGTGATTGGGACTACTCCACTTTCACTCTTGATGAAGTGCCTAATAA
>CAMDDI010000206.1 GCA_945890905.1 Bacteriovorax stolpii | reverse complement strand
GAATTTGTTACGGCATGCAGATCTTGGGACAATTTTTTGGCGGCAGAGTCGAAAAAGGTGTTCAAGGTGAGTATGGACTCGCTTCAATTAAAACTGCCCTGGGTTTTAAAATTCCTGGATGCCCAGAAGTGAGTGATGTGTGGATGAGTCACTCGGATCATGTAAGTGGACTGCCAAAAAATTTCAAACTGATATTTCAAAGTGAAAATGGACTCGCCGCTGGGATTAAGCATGATACACGACCAATACTCGGATTGCAGTTCCACCCAGAAGTTCACCACACTGTTCATGGCCAGGATGTTCTCTCATATTTTTTAAATGACATTGCTCATCTTAAATCTGACTGGTCTTCCCAAACGATGCTTGAGAGTTCTATTGAAAGTGTTAAGCATGTGAAGGGGGCAAAGGTTCTCTGTGCATTTTCTGGTGGAGTGGATTCATTAGTAGCAGCAGTACTGACTCAAAGAGTGATCGGAGAAGATCTCTACTGCTTTTTTGTAGATAACGGACTTCTTCGACCTCAAGATCTACATCACATTAAACTTCTTCAAGAGAAAACAACCCTCAATATTGAAGTCATTGATGCTTCAGAATTATTTTTGAGCTCACTTGCTGGTCAAAAAGATCCTGAACAAAAAAGAAAAACCATTGGTAAAACTTTTATTGAAGTCTTTGAAACAAAAGTCCATGAGTTTGAAGCTAAGCACGGAATCAAGTTTGCCTACTTACTCCAAGGAACATTGTATCCAGATGTGATTGAGTCTCATTCTCATCATCAAAAGGGTGGAAAGTCTGTCACCATTAAGTCTCACCACAATGTGGGAGGCCTGCCTGAAAGAATGCAACTTAAACTTCTTGAACCACTTCGTTTTCTTTTTAAAGATGAAGTGCGATTAATGGGTAAAGAATTGGGCCTTGAGCATAATTGGGTTTATCGCCATCCCTTTCCAGGTCCAGGTATTGGAGTGCGAGTGCTGGGTGAACTTAGTCACGATTCAATTCGCAAAGTTCAAGAATCAGATCAAATTCTATTTGAAGAACTTAACAGTCACGGACTTTATAGTTCAACTTGGCAGGCCTTTACGGTTTTGTTACCAGTCAAAACGGTGGGAGTGAAAGGGGATGGTCGGGTTTACGAAGAAGTTATTGCTCTACGGATGGTGAACTCTCAAGACGGTATGACTGCTTCAGTGACTGAACTGCCTTGGAGCTTTTTAAATAAAGTCTCTTCAAGAGTCTGCAATGAAGTGAAAGGAATTACGAGAGTAGTTTATGATATCACGTCGAAGCCGCCAGGAACCATAGAATGGGAATAGTATAAATCAGCTGTGAATCGGAATTAAGTCACAAATCACAGCTGAAAACCCTTACGGGTTGAAACTAATAAAGAATATCTGTGAAATCTCCCTGACTGCATTCGCTGTTGTCGCCGTCATTGTTGTCACAGAATAGAATATTTGAAAGATTAACCAAGTTCACATTGATATCGGTTTTATCAATGGAAAGAGTTTGGAAGTCGCTCCCTTGAGTCTGTACAAGATTTTTGAAAGAAGATTTTGTGAAATCATATTTATAAGTCACTAAATCCTGAGTCTGGGTTCCATCATCTTCTTCAAATGTAGATTTGATCACCATGGTTACAAGATCTCCCACTCGAGAGATAGTTTGAACATCAGCAGCAATGGCATCGAGGTCAAGAACGTCTAAAGTTAAAGATGGTTTGTCGCTATAGAAAATGATGCTTTCTTCGTAGGGTGTATATTGAGCTGTGGTGCATGCGGTGCTGGCATCAGGAGAGAATTTTTCTTTTGAGTGAATAATGATTTTATCCCCTTCAATTTTTAAAACACTTTGGTCAGTTGTGGTGGTGTAATTGCAAACAGCAGCGTCTACTGCAATTTTTCCTGTGGTGACAAGTTGCTTTGTCATACCTACGTTGACTCTTTCAATGACCGTCTGTTTTTGACCCATGAAACTTTTAAGAGAAGTTAGCGTAAGGGATTGTGCAAAACTTGCAGAACTCACCATAAGCGAAAGAACAATAAAAGTTTTCATAAAGGCACTCCTTGAAGTTGAGACTTTTATACCTAGAAAGGGCGAAACTACCTTTGATTTATCAAGAAGATAGCAAGATTTATAGACCCCAAAATGGCACCACATCAATTAGATTGGAAGTGCTGGAAAAAACATGATAAAAACCCAAAAAATTACAGCGCGAGGTAGGTATGCAAAAAATAGCAGTCGTCACAGGTGGATCAAGTGGAATTGGATTGACCATTGTTAAGGATTTAACCGCTCATGGGATTAAGGCTATTTCATGGGACATTAAACCCTCAACTGAAAACATACCTTTCATCGAGTGCGATGTGACTTCAGAAGCAAAAGTTAATGAAGCTTTTAATAAAACTGTTGAGACTTATGGGGCACCGACTATTCTTGTGAATAACTGTGGTCTTCAGTTTATGTCTCCAGTAGATGAGTTTCCTCTCGAGAAGTGGAATCAACTGATCTCGATCATGCTCACTGGAACTTTCCTTTGTTCAAAAACAGTCATCCCTGCCATGAAGAAAAATAAGTGGGGAAGAATTGTGAACGTTTCAAGTATCCACGGAAAAGTAGCAAGCCCATTCAAATCAGCTTATGTTTCGGCCAAGCACGGTGTTTTGGGTTTAAGTAAGGTTATGGCCCTAGAACTCGCAGAATTTGGCGTGACAGTCAATTCCATCTGTCCTGGGTTTGTAGATACTCCACTCATGAGAGCGCAAATTGTGAAGCAATCTGAGCTCAACAACATGTCGGAAGAAAAAGTGATCAGTGACATCATGCTAAAGCCTGCTTGTATCAAGCAGTTTACTACGACTGATCAAGTGGCCGCTCTTGTGCGCTACTTTGTTTCAGATGACGCTTCAACTATCACTGGTGAAGCGTTCAATATGTCAGGTGGTTGGGGAATGGGGCATTAGAATTTAGAAGCTTCCGAACATGGTTCCCAAGACCACAACGACGGCCGTTGCTAACACAGTAAAGGTCGTCGCAACCATAAAGATATCGAAGTACGAATCTTTATGGGTCATCCCACAAATAGCAAGTAGACTAATCACCGCACCATTGTGTGGAAGTGCATCGAGTCCACCAGAACTCATAGCGGCCACGCGGTGAAGAAGCTCTGGAGAAATATTCAAGGCCAGAGCAGACTCCATATATTTAGCACCTAGTACTTCAAGTCCAATACTCAATCCTCCAGAAGCAGAACCAGTGATCCCTGCCAGCGCGTTGATGGCAATGGCTTCTGAAATAATCGGATTTCCTGGAGCAATTCCCATTACGATGTCGCGCAAGATGGCAAACGAAGCAAGAGACGCAATCACTGCTCCATATCCAACTTCAGACGAAGTATTAAAGATCGGAAGAAACGATCCCATAGTTCCTTTGTTCACAGATTCAATCATATTTGAATGATATTTTCTCATTGTCGCTATGATGAAAATAATCGCAACAGTTAAAGAAGTGATGATGGCCCAGAGACCTTTGATACTTTTAAGTTCGATGCCACCAAATTTTGCTTCTCCCAAGTAACCCGCGACCCATTTATCCATCACCAGTTCGGAGAGAACAAAGTTTAAAATCATCACGAGCAGAAGAGGAGCAATTGAGAGAGCAAACGAAGGAAGTTTACCTGAGAGTTCTTCAACATAGGCATCAGTCGCGGCCAGAGTTGATTTGGCCGAACGATATTTAAGCCAGGCCACACCAAGACCCAAAATAATAATGGAGCCAATGATTCCTAAACCGGGAGCCGCGTAAGTGGTGGTTCCAAAGTAGGGCATAGGAAGGGCATTTGGAATTGCAGGAGATCCTGGAAGAGCACTCATGGTGAACGTAAATGATCCAAGAGCAATGCAAGCAGGTATAAATCTTTTCTCAACTCCTGCGCGAGCAAAGAGAGTTAAGCTGATTGGGAAGACACAGAAAGCAACAACAAATAATGAAACTCCACCGTAGGTAAGAATGGATGCGGCCATCACACAGGCCAAGATGGCGTGTTTTGATCCCAGTTTGCGAGAGATGGTTTCGCCAATCACGCGAGCGGCACCAGTATCATCCATGAGTTTTCCGAAGATTGCTCCCAGAATAAAAATGGGGAAATATTTCATCACATACTTACCCAGGGCCACCATAAAAACTTGAGTGTAGTAAGCAAGAGGTAAGCCAGTAGCCACGTAGGCTTCAGCTTGAAAGAGAAGAGCGAAGAGCGCACAAAGTGGGGCCAGTACAATAACGTTCACTCCACGATAGGCCAAATACATTAGAGCAACTAGTGAGAGTACTAATCCTAATAAACCGATCATGAATGAAACCTATTGTTGTAATTGAAAGAAATTTAAGATGATGTCAGTGCTTGAAGGCGCCTTAGGATCAAAATTGACAGTGACAGGCTTGCCTCCGCCCCATGCGTGGCCCATTCCATTGATGATGAGTTTTTGTTCAATCATGTTGTTGAATGGATAGCGACGTTCCGTTCTTGTAACAGTGTAGTTTGAAATAAAAGCAAATTGTGAGCGGGTTGATTGAACCCGGGTACTGGAATTTCTTTTGCCATCATCCATATAGTCCCACCAAACTTCGTTAGTACGGGAAATAAGATCTGCATGGACTGGAAGAACACGTTTATCTTCAGAACCATGGATGATTAAAAAACGAGAAATTTTAGCACTTCCATGATTGCGGCCACATTTAAAGGCTTGCTTACCAAGATATTCAGGAGACTTTTGTTCAGGAATAGTCAGAACAGTTGTAGCTTCTTCGAGAGATTCAGCAACTTTATACGCCAGACCTGAGTGAATAGCAGCTCCTGTAAAATAATCCGGGTAACACGCAGCTAGGTTATGGGCCATGGCCCCACCAGCACTCATGCCTGCAACAAATATTTTTGAGCGGTCAATCTTATATGTGGCCATTAGCATTTCAACTGTAGTCATGATCTGACCCATTTCATTGACCACGACTCCACGGTCTTGCTGAGAAGAAAGAAACCAGTTCCAGCAATGATCTGAATTAAACATCAGAGACTGTTCAGGAGTTAAGACAAAGAAATTATTTTTAATGGCAGCTTCTTTAAGCCTGCTACCTTCAAGAATAACATGTGGGTTTTGCTTGCATCCGTGAAGCAAAACAAGAAGAGGTCGAGGATTGTTGCTGCTTACTTTCTCTGGCATGGTGAGATTGAACATTCTTCCCATAAAAGGAAAAGTAAGTGTGCGGCACAGGGCTTGCCCAGAGATGAGTGAAGTTATTAAAATCAGGAAAGTAAGCTTCATAAAAAGAGACTACCTGGATAGATTCGGCTTGAAAACAATTGAATGCCGCCCTGTAAAATATTGATACCTCTCATATGAACATGATAGGCTGGGTCTATGAAATTCTTATTTTTTTTCGCATTTTTATTGGGTTGTACCCAGAAGTACGCTGATTACGATCTGATCCGCAAGTCTGACTATAATCAAAAAAGCTATGAAAGGCCCGTAACTCAAATGCAAGTCGTTCATGCCGGAAATGATACTTTAGATCGCTGTTTTAATCAGTGGTTGTTTTTTTCTAATGCCGAAAAAGAAAAAGATGAACACTTGCCTATGATGGTGCGCACACTCTGCCCTCGTGAACCATATCTCACTCAGACCCGAATGACTGAGACCTGGTGGACCACAATTGTGTTCACGCGCTCATGCATCGATATCAAAACTGCCTGCGCAAAAGATAAAAGGCCGTGAAGATCTTTCTCCTTTCTGCATGCTTATTTCTTACCAGCTGTGGAGAGTCTCCACTTTTTAATCACACCAATGAAAAGCGTGGTGGTCTCGGTAGAATTCTTCAGGATCA
>CAMDDI010000205.1 GCA_945890905.1 Bacteriovorax stolpii | reverse complement strand
CATATGGGAGAGATGCTCAATGTTTTTTTCAAAAACTTGGAATTCTTTGGTGATTTCTAATCGTTTAATTTCTTCCAGAATGTCGCTTTGGCCAAATCTTGTAGATGCAAAACTTTTCTGTCCCCGTGGAAGTGATAGTTGTTGAACTAGGTTTTCCATTGAAAGTTGATTGGCCTTGGAGATGTCAGCAAATTTTGATACGGCCACTTGAATCTGAAGTTTCTTCTTTTGAGCAGATTTATTATCTTTTGACAGTTTCGTGCTTTCCCATACATCGATGATTTCGTGTTCTATTTCTTCTGTTTGAGTTCTAATGGCCAACAGACTCAAGTAGGCTTCAGACTCATAGATATTTTCAATTTTTGAACCTGGAATTTCTCGATCAAATTGGCCCATAAATTTCTGGCCCAAAACATAATAGATATGAAGAGCATTGATTTTATCTTGTATGTTTTCTGAAAAGGTTTGTTCGTCTTCATTAAGAAGTTGTTTGACGCTAACTGAGGCCACTTCGCGATCTTTATTGGCCTGAGGGCCCCACCATTTATAGTATCCACAAGATGAAAGCGACATCATCATGGCAAAGGTGAAAGAAGCCGACTTAACTGAGATACGCATAAAACCCCATTGTTGACTAAGCTGATCGGCATACAGGTAAATTACTTGAGCGAAATACTTATAAAGAGGCAACTTTCACCTCTCAATCAGATCTATTGGATTTTTGCCTTGGTTTATTGCATACTTAATTAAGAGGTATTGTTTATGGAAGATATCCGTTCTGTACTTACTCAATTTCAAACCAAAAAGAAGCGGGATAATGAGGTCCAAAAAGCTGGCGTGGGCCCAGGTGCCGCAGCTTTAAGTTCAGAGATTCCTGATGTTTTTTTCGATCTTATCCTTCAAAAATTTAAGCTCAACCGAATCGATATTGCTCTTCTCATGTTTCTCTATCGCCAGGTTTATTGCCGACCTAATCTTTATCGCTCCCATGGTATTGGCCCTTTAAATTCTTATGCAGAATTGAGTACACTGCTTTCACTTACAACTGATGAGTTAGCTCAACACATTCGGGCCTTAGAGAATTATGGATTTATTGAAACCGTACGTTCAGGACAATACTTTGTTCGCAAATATTTTACAGAAGAACTGGATCAACAGTTCGGACAAAACTACGACGAATTCTTTTAGGGCAGGGGATTGAACCTCTCACTTAGGCTTAAGGCCCTTCAACAATATTCTGACGATGCTGCCATAGAGATATGGGATATTGGATGCGATCATGGATTGTTAGGTCTTTCGTTTGTTTATCAACCTAATGTGCAACACATACATCTAGTGGATCCATCAGCACTAGTTGTGGATTCATTATTTAAGAAAGACCTTGATTCGTATATTACTAGAGAAGATTTAAAAGTTACTATCCATCATAGTCTTGGACAAGCAATCAAACTCACCTCTTCAATACACTCAATCTTTATTGCGGGTATGGGCGGCCAAGAAATTAAATCAATTGTTGAAAATCTTATCCCTCAAATGACTTTTAAAGATCGACTTATAATTTCTCCCCATCGAAATATCCTGGAGCTAAGAACCTATCTTTCCCATTCAAAATTAAGGCTGATAACAGAGCAAGTTGTTTTTGAAGACGGTCAATTTTATCAAATTCTCGTCTTATCCTTGGTTGAAGACTACCCGAAGGTCCATGCTTATGGAGATTTGATTTGGAACACGGAAACCGGAGAAAGCTACCGAAAGCATCAGATTCACCACTTCAAAACCCACAGAAGTGGGCAGTCCGAGGCCTATGTGCTGTATCTTATTTCCCTATATTCCCGAAATTAGGTTCTAAAGAGAATCTATGTTAACATTGATCCATGGCGGGAAAACTACTGGTGTATTACCTAGGAGACGACGAGGCCTACTTTAGAACCCTACAAGGGGACTTCAAGAAATTTACTCGATTAGATCTCGACCTGCGTAAAATCTACGAAACAGAAGAATCACAAATCCAGGCCCTTTTCATCAAGATTTTCAAAAGCCAACCTGCAGCAGTCTTTATTGATTTTTCCAAAGATACTCAGGATTATCTTCACCTCGCTCGACTCCTCACGAGAACTCCACTAGAGCACAAACTTTTAACAGTGGGTCTTGTGGATTTACTCTCGCCTCCAGATGTCATGATTGAGAGCATTTCTGCTGGTGTGAATATCTGTCACATTAAGGGAGCAGAATCTTTTGATGTGGTTTTTGATGTGGCCAAGCTTTTAACTCCTGCAGATGCAGCGGAACACGGATTTGCAACAGCAACACTAAGTGAGCAACTTGAAGCTGGTATTCCTTGTAAGGTTGGACATACCGACGATAAAACTCTTCACTTTGAAACAGATTTTAAATTATCTGTGGGTGAGAGAATAAAACTTAAGCATCATTGGTCTCTCAAGAATATTTATCCTTCTCAAGAAATGTTTGTCAAAAGTATAGGAACCTCAAATCTTTTTTATCAGTTTAAAACAAATATTGATGCTGAATATGTGATTGTAGATGAATTTATGCCACCTGAAGGTATGGTAGAGGCTGACATCAAAGACCGTTTAAATGACCGCTTGATTAAAATTGATCACCACAAGCAGGTTATGGATAAATGGTTGGCCGACAATTTATCAAAATCCCATGAAAAAAAAGCAAAAGTTCTCATCATTGATCGCGAATTTTTATTCTATCAAAATCAAAAGCGCACAGATAAACATCCTTATACAATTCGTTGTTTGTCCAATTTTAAAGAAATGAAAGAAGAGATTGGCCGATTGCACCCTCAAGTCATTGCCATTTCTTTGGAAAAAGAAGGGACTGCTAATTCAGTTAATAACTCAACGATGTTGCAAAAACTAGTGGGTACATTGAAAGCGCATTTTGCTGAACTTGATCCATTCTTAGTCATCTTCAATACGCAAACCGCTTCTAAAGATATGCAAACAATTTTAAGCTACGAGCATGTCATGGCCACTGAAAATGAAATGTCAGTAGACGTATTAGTGCGAATGGCCGAAATTTTTGAGAAGAAAATGAAATCCATTAAAAAGAAGGCCAAAGATCCCAATGCTGGTAAGGTCTTTATTAAAAAGAATAATTCAGCTTCAATTGCTGAGATTATGATTCCAATAACCGTTACAAAAATTTCAGAATCAGAAATGATTTTCCAAAGTCAGGTAAACATTCCTATCGGTATGAACCTGCATATGACAAGTCCCGTGGACATGCATATACAAGTTCAGCCTTCTAAGGCCCAAGGTAAAGTACCTGAGTATGTGGGTCTCATACACTGTCTGAGTGAAACTGATAAAAAAGAATTGCGTCGTTTTATCAATCTAGTATTTTTCCGCGAGCACGACGCACAGATTAATGCACAAACCGATGAATTTAAGAAACTTAACGAACTTAAACTTCAAGAGAAAGTGGATAATGAGAAGGCGAAAGCCGAAGCCGATGCCGATGCTAACTCTGATAAAAAAGCTGACGTAGCTTCCTAAATATCTTACTCTTGGTTCATGAAATTACTAAAAATTATCTCATTTTTCTTTATTGTTTACTTCATCCGACGGTTTTTCCAAATGTACAGCGTAATGAAGGAAATTCAAAAAAAGCAAGCACAAGAGCCTAAGGTACAACAAGGTCAAATTTTCGATGCTGATTTTAAAGTTGTAGAGCGCTAAATTTTTTTTAAGCAACTCTTCAATTCTTCTAAGTTGTGAGTTGTCTCATTTTTAAAACTCTCAACTACAAGCTTATCCCAAATTTCAAGTAGTTCTTCTTTTTGATCAATAGTTGTATCATTTAAAACTCTGCGGGATTCGGACAAAGATACAAAACTTAATGAAAGATTACGGTCACGAAGTTTAGCCATAAAATCCCTCCAGAGTTCTTGAAGGGGAGATCCTTTGGGTACTTTATTTTTAAAACTCAAATAAAGGGCGTAAAGGCCCATAAAAAGCACCATCATTAAAACTGCAATTGAGTATAGCCACTGACGTTTAAGCTTCAATTTGGCCATCCAGGTCTCTTGGTGATCGTAATCAAGTTCTTCAAGCCACTGATAGAATCTGAAGTCCCACTGACTAAACCACTGGCCAGCCTGATAGAGCCAGGCAAACTGTTTGAGAGAATTTAGATTGAGGTTACTCTGACTAACACTGGCCATATAACCTTCGCCACCAAGGCGAATCCTATCGGGTGCAATCCAACTTGTTGGGTCCACACGAACCCATTTCTTGTTTTCTAAGGCTTCCACCCAAACATGAGCATCATTTTGAGATAATGAGTAAAATTGAGCATAAGGATTATAAGACCCCCCCATAAATCCAGACACAAGTCTTGAAGGTATTTTTTTTACTCTCAAGATCAGGGCAAGAGCGGAAGCATAGTGAGAGCAAAAACCAATTTTTCTGATTTTCATAAAATCATTAAAACTCTGAATACTGCCAGGGGATAAAGAATAACTGAAACCATTCTTGGCAAAGTATTCTCTGAGCTCCTGATTTAAGTCTTCCAATTTTTCACTTTTAAAAGTCGCAAGAATCCATTGTTTATCAATACGCTTTAAAGGCAGTCGTAGATATTTTTTTTCATCTTCTTCTACATAACTAAAACTCTCCACAGGTGAGCTCACCACATCGTATCGCGCCACCCAGTCTGAGCGACCTTGCGAGAGAGATCTCATATCGTTTAAATAAACTTCACGAGAGCGGAACATGATTTTTAAAGGATGATCCAGAGTGAAAAAATATTCTTGTCTACCATAGACCCGGATGGATTGCTTCACAGTTAACTCATCTGCCACATTTTCAGTAGAAGATACATGGCCATAACTTTTATTCATCAAGGTCCAGTTCCAACCATCAGTAAATGAAAGGGTATTTCCCCGCCAGTAGAGATCATCCTGAGAAATCATTCTCGATACTTGCGCCTCAAATACTTTCTCATCATTTGAGGCCAAGCTCTCAATCATGCTGATATTAACATCGGGTGTATATCCCACTTCGCCGGGACTAGGTTTTCCTTGCTGAAAAGGAATGGGGCTTACTAAGCGGGGAGCAAAGAAAAACAGTGAAAAGGTGAGGGGGAGAACCCACAAAAGAGCTATAGAGAAATCTTTTAGTTTCCAAGCAATTCCCCTATTCAAATAGAAATCATAAATAAGGAGCAAGAAGCTCATAGTGTAAAAGATGACATAGCTCAGATTTTTTTCAAATAAAGAGCCAGCAGAAATAATCAAAAGCAGACCAAAAAGTATCATGAAGCCGTCACGCTCAGATTCTTTCTCTAAAAGTTTGAGCACAATCACTGTGGTTAAAAAGTTTAGACCTACTTCTGGATCAATCACTTTTCCGTAACTCCACCAGTAAGAAGCAAACACCATAAGGGCAATAATATTTCTAGTCATCTTATTTGGACGTTTTTTGAAACCTACCAGAAGTGCTCCAAAGGCCACAAAAAGTATAGTCGCTACAGTCAGGTATTCTCTGAGAAGAAAACTAAATACCACGAGCAGTAAACTCTCTTTAACTTCACTTCGAAACTTTAGCATAAGGTAAGTTCCTGCAAGCATTCACGTAAGTGATTTGCCTCATGAGATGGACCCAGTCTTTTGCCTTCCCATTCAAAGGTGAAAGGAATTTGTCCGCGATGACAATGGAGCATCTGCGTGGCCAATTGGGAGAGATAATCTTCTTTCAACTTAGGATCCGGAGGAAGTTTTAAATTGATCTTCAAATGAAAATCATTCCATTCGGTTCCTTCTTTAACTAAAAGTTCACCAGAACGTGCGTAATGCTTCCAACTAATGCGCCTTGATTCTTCACCTTGGTATGGGGCCAGATCACGGATATCTTCTGAACCTTTGCGCTCTTTGGGAATTTCACCTTCAAGATGAGTCTGATTAAACTCAG
>CAMDDI010000204.1 GCA_945890905.1 Bacteriovorax stolpii | reverse complement strand
TAAATACTTCTTCTCCCATGTCGCATAATTCCTAACCATATCTTTCCCCATCAGAAGACTTACTGCTCGACCAAGGCTCCAATACTCATTCTTAATTTTCCCTTCAACCCAAGCTGCTACTTCATCAAAATGCTCCATGGTCCACTGCTGTTTCTGTTCAAGTGACCATTTTTTGATTTGTTTGAAGCCCACGTTGAGTTGCTGAGTAAGGATATAAGTTATGGGGATTCGGCATCAAAACCGAATCCCCTTTTTATTTCTGCAAACCCCTTCAAAATACAACTAAAACCAGAGGGGAAACCGCTTAGTTCTGCTGCTTTACAGGTTCGTATCCGAAGTCACTGGAAGTAGCATGAAGGGCATCTGCGAGGATGCCTGAAGGCTTCAGGCATGCTGAGGCTAACAAGATATTGAGTTTTAAGAGGTATTTTGACTCCTCTAGGTGTTTATTAGAAATCCCAACGTTTCAATTTAAAAGGAGGTATTTTATGAAATCACTCGGCGTAATCGCGGCAACTTTGGCAATTCTTGCTGTCGCATCTGGCAATCTTCCTTAGATACTTTTCCAAGTTTGCAAGGCGCAGATTCATCTCATCATTGATTCCCAGGCATTAAAGTAATGACCTCTGCCTACAGATTGAATGATAACTTCTTCACTTACCAAGTTTGCAAGTTGAGATGCCAAGCAATTGGTACGGTGGACACCAGCCTGATAATCCAGTGAGTAAAGGAACAATGCCAAGCAAGAACCAAAGACTCTGTGGTCCTATAAAGGCCATGGACATTAGTCCGAGTCCAGCGACTACTCGTACAACTCTTTCGATGGGATGGATGTTTTTTTTCATTAATGACTCCAATTATTTTGATAAATCCTGAATAACAGGATGAAGATGAATGTCAGATTTTATTGAGTTGGTAATTAAACAACTGGCTTCGGCTTTTATGAGTGCTTTGTGGTAATTATCATGTGAACTTCCGACAGGTACACGAAGAGTGACAAAGATATCAATCTTAGTGAAGCTTAATTTACTGTCTTGTTTATCTAAGTAAGCATCAGCGTCCACGTTTATATCAATCCATTCTAGTTTCATCGCACGGGCCACTGATTTAAAAGTCAAAATGAAACATGTGGAGACCGATGCACTAAAGAATGCTTCCGGATTCCAGTAACCTTCTGGTCCACCAAAGTTAGTAGGAGGTGAAACTTGAAGCTCGGGCAAACCATCAGATGTGAGCTTGAGAATAGGATCAATTGTTCCTTGGGCATTCGTCGTATAGATATGAGGGAAGTCGGTCATAAGATATTCCTGATTATTATTTCTTATCAATCATTTTATTCCATTCAGCTTCAGTAACAATTTGTTGCTTTACACTATATTCTTAAGGCCAAAATCGGTAAGAAAGTATGATCTTTATCAGTTTTGGCTAATTAAATGTAATACCAGACGAATCACAAGCGATCAGCGCTCGTAAAGTGGTTAGTCGAAAACATTTTTAATCTGGATACAGCCTCAAAACTCGAGGCAAGCGTTCATTTTTTTTATGATGTAATCAAAATTTTCATTCTCTTGTCGGTCTTGATCTTTGATATCTTTTGGGTTCAAAGTTATTTTCCTCCACAAAGGACCAAAAAGAATCGGGGTAATATGAATGGGATAAAGACCAAAATTACTGCAACTCAAGTGAAGCAGTATTTGGAGAAGAATGCATAATCATGGTCATCAAGAAGGCATCAATAATCAAAGAAATATATTGCTCGCAACCCATATTGTTCTGTTCTTCGTTCCGGTCCATTCTTGGAACACATCTGATATTTCATCTTGAACGGGAATTTAAAATGCGGAGATCTCGCCTTCGGTATGGCAAGATTTCACTGTTCCTTGTCGTATGAGTTTGTTTCAAAATAATCAAAAGATGTCGATATGAGACAGCCCTTTAGGGCTGATCTATTTTTTAGGTGAGTCGTTTAGAAGATCTAGAAAATCCTCAGCTTCGGAACCTGGATTGATCATCTTTTCAACGTCCTGATGATATTTAAATAGTTTTCTTAGGGCATCTGGAATCTTCTCTATCTCGGGTTTGTGAACCACTTCATAAGCCCCATAGTTAATCATGTCATGTTTATCAACTGGAGTTGCATTTCCTGAAAGAAAAATAAATGGTACTCTGTTTTTATTTTTTCTAAGGATCTTTAAAAGTTCAAGGCCGTCCATGTTTGGCATAAGAAGATCAGATACGACTCCTGAAAACTTTTCTGTGTTTAAGAGTTTTAAGGCCTCGATTCCATCAATGGCGGAAACTACGTCCATGCCATCTTTCTTCAGCATGTAGCTGAGAACTTCGATGATATCTTGTTCGTCATCAATAATTAAGATCCTAGGTTTAGTTTGCATGGCGTACCTATCGGCATATCGATAAAATTTCTTAAGATTCTGTTCACTTGAGTCTGTCTAATTTCTGAGCGATTATGTCCTATTCCGGATAAGTTTGATTCCTTTAAGAAAATAATTTTTCAAAGGGGTATTCAGTGAAAGATGGGATTTTTATGTCACAGTCACAGTATAAAGAGTACAGACTCGCCCTTAAAGTTATCGGCAAGCTCAAAGGCTAGTTCAAGCTATCAGGGAAGCTGACTTTTGAGGGGTTCTCCAGGGCTACCAAGGTAGCAAAGCTTTAAATAAACTACCCCTGGCTTTCGAAGATCAAATTATTCATCCTCTTCGTCCAAGACTTGCTCAAGAAGATAAGTACCAAGTAGCATTGATGGGTGTCATGGTTGACCGGCACTTTGGAGATGATGGAAACGCGAGAAACTTCAAAATTCCTTCTTACGCAGTTTGGGATCTAACCGGAGACTATAACTTACAAATTTTAATTAAGTTTAATCTTAATATCAAATTATCCGGCCACGCAAAATTAAAAAGGAGTTTGTCTCTATAAGAATGTTAGAGTTTTTTTAAAAAAATGGGGTACTTCGATTGTAGATTAAGTGGAAAAATTTATCCCCACTTAGCTGCTAACAATTAAATTATTTAATCTTTCTTTCTGATTTTCTTAGGACTGATAGGCTTTTCCATCTCTCTAACAGTTATTGAGATTCCACCCTTACCAATGGATAATTTGTGATCGCCTTCTAAATGGTCAGTGTTACGCATTTTATAAACTTCCACATTCCGTTCACGATGAGGTCCATTTTTAGTTGAAGTGAGAAGGATAATTCCATCCACCACCGTCTCTTCCACACCGAATCTACTGATATTGTTACTGCCGTAAGGGATATCTGTAGTGAATAAACCGATGGCCCCTGCTTTTTGAATAAGAGTTCCTAACTGGAATGTTTTTTCCCTGGTCATAATAGGCGTAGTAATTTTATGCATAAAAACAGAGATAGAATCTATGGCAACGCGCTTTGCCTGCATCAGTTCGATCCGATCCTTGATGAGCAATAGGTCTCTCTCAACGAAAATGTCTGTTTGGGGAATGAAAATAATCTCAACCTTTCCGCGTTTTATTTCACGCTCTAAGTCCCACCCAAGGCTTTTTGACGTTGCCAATAGGCGCTCTTCGGTTTCTTCAAATGAGATGAATAGACCCTTTTGATTGAATTCCTTCGCCCCCCGATAGATTGCTTCCAGTGCAAGGATTGTTTTACCCGTTCCTGACACTCCAGAGATCAAAAAGCTCGACCCCGAAGGGATTCCCGAACCGAGTAATTTATCCAGGTTTTTAATTCCCGTTTTTACTCTCGCTCCATGACTTTTAGCATCCGCATTGGAATCTCTTCTGATGGTGACTCTTGGAGTGTAAATTTCAACACCACTGGTATTAATTACGAGTGGAAACTTATCTCGAGAATGATCGGTCCCTCGCATTTTTTGAACTTGTATAAATCGCTGCTGTTCACCGGAAGCTTCTTCTGCCGTCATCAGAATAATGCCATCAACAATGGAGGAGAGTGGACTCTGGTGCAATTCCTCGGATGAAAATTCACCAATTAAAAAACCTGTGCATTCCCAGGTCATGAGATTGATTGCTACTTCATAGGCGAATTTTCTCAGTTCTTCTTTGTTATTTGCGAGGTCATTGAAAACCTTGAAACTATCAACCACAATAATCTTTGGTCTTACTCGCTTCACGTGTTCCATCATTTTCGAAGATGCTTGTTCAAGACCTTTTGAACGCATGATTCCACCGAGATCTACAAACTCTACGCTTCCATTATCAAGCTTTGTTTTATCAAAGTAGCTGAACTGCCTCAGATACTTTAACGTCTTAACGGTTGGTTCCGAAAGGGTTTGGAAATAAAGGACTCTGTTCTTAGGAGAAGCGTTTTGAAAACAGATTTGCTGAATAAGAGTTGTCTTGCCTGAGCCAGGATGGCCACCAACGACCGAAATAGATCGAATTGGTAATCCACCGTTTAAGACTGCATCAAGGTTACGTACTCCAGTGGAGATACGGTCTTCTTCTGTTTCTTTCTGTATTTTCATAATTATCCTTATATCTTTTTCTGTTTAGATGTGACGGTCGCAAGCGCCTTAAGTAGGGAGTCATTCAATAGGCCCCCCGAAATATTGCTTGAGATGGAGATAAATTCTTTTAGAAGGTGAGAGAATGCGCGAATTAGCTCATGGCGATTTAAATCTTTGGAAAGCTTACGAAATTCATCCCACTGAATACCTGTGGGAGTAACTCTAAGCTCAAGCATAAACTTGTGAGTGTCACTGCTGGTAAATACTGCTCTGTCCATGACAGCCGAAAGTGTGACTTCACTCATCTTGATGCTGCTGGATTCCCAAATTGCCTTTAACGCAAATTCAAATAGGTTTACGAGTTCATCTCTGGATAATTCGGTCGTGTTGGACTTTATCCAAGCTTCAACTTTTACTGCGTGATATTTATAATCTTGAGCCATTCCTAATTGCCCCGTAAAAAAGGTTTATATTCCGGAAATAAGGGCTTGCGGAAATGATTAATTACGATGGATTGAGTATAACAATAAGTAATAAAAATCTATATAGGATTATAAAATTATACTTAAGATTCAAACCCAATTTACAAGTGGCGTTGTTCAGAAATTCGAGCATGACGCGAGACTTCCAGTATTGGAGGTTCAAGGGATAATTCGAAGTCTAAAAGCGGACAACCGATGCTTAAGTAAGAGATCTTTCTGCTCTTTGCTCTTGGATTTTTCTTCTGGGGTCACTGCATATTTGAGTGGCTTCTGATGGCCGTTTTGCAGGATCCCCGGCCCTCTTTGAAATGGCTCGTGTAAAGGGGACTTTTACGTATCCTTCGGCAGCTTTTTGAAGAAAGCAGCACCTTTGGTTTATTTTAAAAACCAATACTCAGTCAAAACGAAACAGTTTGAGTCCTTCTTCCTCTTCATAAATCCAGGTTGGACCCGTTGCTGTAGAGCTTGGATCTGTGAGATGAGAAATGTAGGCCGCAAGAATCAGATCTCTCCCAGCAGCTGTTGAGCTATTTGCGAGATCATAGGTCGATCCCAAAAGTGTAAGATCGATAGTCTGTGGTTGTATCACTCCTCGATAGAGAGATTCTGTCATCATATCGTCGGCCAAGATGTTTTCACACTCGGACTGTTCAATTCCTTTCAAGGTAAGATCGTAATTCAAGCTTCCAATGCTTACGAGTTCTCCCATTAGGATTCGGTTAAATCTCCAAACTCCTCCGAAAGTGTTTGAAGCATTATCCACAGTGTCGGCTGAAATTGAAATTGTGCAACGATCGGGGAGAGTGAGCCATACGCCGGCGCCGTTACTTGCAACTGTATCAAATTCTTTCATGGGAGAAGTGTAGAAATGTGTGTTGGTTTGCACTGGAGGTGTGCCGGCCCCTCCATTGATCGCATTAATTGTGTGTGAGGCATTAGATGAAGGAATGGTGATGACTCCGTTAAAAATACTTCGGACGATGGAATTTGATGCATTATCTGAACTCCCGACGATGCCACCCACTAGCGCT
>CAMDDI010000203.1 GCA_945890905.1 Bacteriovorax stolpii | reverse complement strand
AACATCCGGAAATAGATCCACAGGGAGAGATCTCATGGACAGATAACCCGTGATCATAGTCACAAGGACAAGACAAGTGATGAAAATAGGACGGTTGATGGAGAGCCTTGCAAATGAAAAGCCCGACGATTGGTTATCGTTTTTATTACTCATGATCAACCCCAGAGAAAAGCTTTAATTGATTATAAACAGTAATGAGATCTCTCTCATTTCTGAGTTTTAAAAGTTGAGCATTGGCAAAATCTTGCTCAAACTGAAGGACTTGAAAAGTAGTGGTGCGGCCTTGATTAAAGCGCTTTTTCTCCGTAGTGAGTTTTTTATCTTGGATTTGTTCCATCTTACGAGAGAGCTTCAAGCGAGATTTAAAATTAGTAAAACGCTGATTAAGAATTTCCCACTCGCGCTCCACTTCATAAGCCTTACGTTTGAAGTTCATTTCTGCCGCTACGACTTCTTGAGCGTAAGCTTTTTTGTAATCACTCAGTGATCCAAAATCTAGAGGAGTGGTAAATCTCACTCCAAAGATTGAATAAGGGCGCGTAGCAGTCATGGCCTGATCATAAGCATCTGAATACTGCTTATCTCGTCCATACATGGCATAAGAGCCGTAAAGTTCTAAGTTAGGTTTATTCCTCTCGGTACCTAATTGGGAATTGGCCTTAGCAAGGTTTTGCGTGGCCATAAAGGCAAGAACATCTTCCCTTACTTTGGCTTTTGGAGGAACAGTAGCATTTAAAATATAGGAACTATCTTTGGCTTCAGCATTTTCTAAATTAACCACACCTTCAGTTTCACGAATAGAATTATACTCACGAAGAGCGGTATCAATTTCGGTTAGGGTATCTTGATAGTCAATTTCTCGTGACTGCAAGTTGGCCTCGGCCTGAAGAAGATCTGATTCTTCACCAAGGTTATTGCGCATTCGCTGTGAATTCCATTCACGCAATTTTTTAGCGCGCTCAAGACTCTCTTTTTGAACGGATAGACTTCTTTGAGCAAAGTAGAGTCTCCAGTAAGCATTTTCTGCAGCAATCATAAGCTGCTTGTGCAAGAACTCATCACTGTAGCGGGCAACTTCCACTTGAGCTCTCTGAGCTGTTTCAGAGGCTTCAAATTCAGACCCAAGAAAATTTCTCCATAAACTCTGAGAAATTTCTATCTGTGGGGCCACATCAAAAAATTGGCGGTTAGGAAGTAAGGTTCCGTTCACTCCATTAATCTGAGTTTTAAAATAGTTGTAACTAAGAGTGGCCTTGGTCCCTGTTCGCAAATTTTGATTAAGACCTGCGCGAATAGTATGTCTTAAAGTTTGTGTTCCTTGAAATACTGGAGCGTTGGTGGGCCTTTGGTCATCGAAGTATTCGCCGTTTAAAAAGAAAGAAGGCTTGAAATATAAAGCAGCCTCATTAGTTCTAAGGGCCTTAGATTGATAAGACTTCTCAGTCCCTCTGATCCCACCATTTTTGAGTTTTACTTCTCCCAAATAGTCCTCTAAAGTAACCGCGCTTGCGAAATAACTCGCTGTAATTAAAGGAATAATGAGTAGAATTTTGGAAGTTGTTGAGTGCATATTACCTCATGTTAATCAAACGATTGTTTAAAACATGAGGCCAATTTAATGGATGTTTTAAAAGAAAACAAGGGGGAAAATCAATCTGTTGAGAATTAATCAACCCCCTAGCTGCGTTAGTCAGAGGTTGAACATTTAGACCTTCGAGATCTGCTCCACTACATCCAAGAATTTTAAAAAATCTAAGGGTTTTTCCATGCAAAAAGCATTGTTGGTGAGATCTAAAATTTTGGACTGATCAATCTCTCCTGAAATAACAATCACAGGAACTTTGGCAAAATCTGGATTGAGATTTTGTTTCTCCAAAAACTGATAGCCATCAAGAACCGGCATTTTAAGATCTAAAAGAATCAGATCAGGTAGTTGTTTGTGAAGCAAGTAACTCAAACCTTCTAATCCATTTTTTGCGGTGGCCACCTTGTAACCTTCTGTCACAAGAAGATCTGCCAGGGATAATCTTAGATCCAGATTATCGTCGATGATGAGGATGCGTTTGGCACGAACTTCAGTTCTCTTTTCTCTCATGCTGTAAGAAGAGACTTTGTACTTGCTGAATGCTGAGGAATTAATTTCTTCAAACATTTTTCCACCTCGTTTTAGTTGTTGGTCGACTAGAAACCTTTTGATGGCGGTATATCTAAATCTAAAAGACTACTCTTCCATCACAAAAATAACGATTGATTTTGAGGCTTTTCCGGGAATTTTCACAGTCTTATCCGTATTAGAAATGCCCGCTGTTTCAAGAGATTTTTTAATCCGGGCATCTTGGGATGAGAACAGAGATTTCATCACTCCCGGTCTCTCGGCCATGCTAAAGAGTTCAATTTTGGCGTCGTTATCAATCTTACCAATATAATTTCCGAGTTTGTGATTTCTCTTGGTCACTATTTTTCTTTGATCAGTAGAGAGTTTCTTTTTGAGAACTGAGGGATACTCTTCATCGGCCCAAGTGATCACTTTCACTTCTTCGACTTTTCCTCTGCGCGCCGCTTTTTGATGAAGAATACGGATTTTGTCCATAGCGCTTTTTGTCATGGTTGATTCGCCTCGGGGGAAAGAAATTTCTGTCACAAAACTAGATTCTTCTTCCGTGGCCAGCTGCTTACTTTCGATACTACTCATTTGACTGCCCTGACGAGTGCCTAGGGCATTAGATTTCGAATTGCTCCCTGGATCTTTGGTCGGGTTACTAGAGCAGTTATAAAAAACGATGGCTGAAAGTATAAATAGAAAGATTTTCACCAAAAACTCCTTTAATTTAATACAATTATTGAATTTCGTATTTATAACTTTTGCACAAATCCAATCTCAATGACTTTACGTACCCTACCATCTTTCAGTGTTCTCATGAATACTCTGATAATGTGGGAGAGCAATGCTCTCCCACGCAGATTCTGATCTATCTTTATCTTTGATCAATTAAAGTTTACCTTCAAAATTTGTTGTACGATCAATTTTTGAATTTGAAATATTACTTCGGAAAGTATCTCGGCCCATCAAATCTGCTCGTCGTTGACCATCAACTATTGAGCGTCCACCATCTTTAGAGCGTTTTTTCCAACTATAAGCGGCCAGTAAAAAAGCAGCTGAGAGAATTAAATGAACTGTATGGTCCATGGTTCCGTACTCAAGAATATTTGGAATAACTCGCCAAAGATATTGGTCTGCGGCCATATAACCTACCCCGGGATATCCTGGTACACCAATAATGAACCCTGCAATAGCTAACAGGCCGTAGAGAGAACCGAAGACAACACTGAGGGTGTAAGCACGTCTTGACTCATCAGCAAACCCTGCCCAAAGTGCTAGAGCACCACTTACAATATGAATAAGGTTATGAGTCATACTAAGATGCATACCCATAAACCCCGGGATAAGAAGACCGATTAAACCTGTGAGAACTAAAAAAATCCCTAAACCCACGCATGTGTTCTGAACAACAGACCGAGTGGATCTATAAGAATGTGCTTGATGTGAATTCATTATCGTGGCCATAACTACTCCTTGTTATAGTGGGAATTCTTAGTGCTTAAGATTCTCCACGTATTTATCCATCTTCGTCAGAAACTGACTTGAAATCTTTTGAACAGAGTCCTTCCATTGGACAAGTTCATCTTGTAATTGAGGAAAATCATGTAAATCACTGCTAGAGAATTTTCGCAGTTTCATAAATTTCACCCCCATCTCCATGAGAGTCTGGTCATCCACTTCCTCTTTCATCTTCGGAATCATTTCGCTTTCTTCTTCTTTAATGTGGTTTTGAACCAGTTCTGCTAAAACTTTAAGTTCTGCTTCCACTTCATCTTGAAGTATGCGGATGCGGGTGAGTTTTGGTTTGAGAAGTTTAACTTTCTGATCAACAATCCCATGCTCAATTTCTGATTCTAAAATATTGAAGTGTAATTCTTCGTTGGATTCCAGAGGTTTATAAATCGCGCGCTTTTCAGCATTAGAGTGTTTGGAAAGTGCTTCAAGAATTCCCTTGGCCACTGGAATTTTCTTTTTCTTGTCAGCATTTTCGTCGGTTAAAACTTCAATACATTCTTTGAGATACTGGTGATCAAGTAAGATTAAATCTATGACATTAATGTCTTGGATTGTTTGCATTGCTGTTGTCTTACGTTGTGTCATTATTAACCCCAGGTGGTGAAAATCTATTAAGTAAATTAAGCAAGCACGGGGCCAGGAGAAGAGCATTTGAAGTGTAAGAAATTACTGATAACTCTCCAGGCAATCCCCAGGGGGGCCTGAGGTTGTTTGCCCCATGGGAAATACTCTAAGACATAGATTCTAGAGACTTTTTATTGATTATTGTGGTCGTCTGCGCACTGCATTTACATCGACAAGCAAGCCTTTTTTCCTCACAATAGAATGACTTCAATCTAAAAATTTCGTGGAGAATTCTATGCAAAAAATTAAAGTGCAAAACCCTGTGGTTGAGCTTGATGGCGATGAGATGACCAGAATAATCTGGACCTTCATCAAAGACAAACTCATCAATCCTTATCTTGATCTGGATATTAAGTATTACGATCTTGGTATGGAAAATCGTGACAAGACTGACGACAAAGTAACAGTGGAAGCGGCTGAAGCCATTAAGAAATATAATGTTGGTATTAAGTGCGCCACCATCACTCCTGATGAGAAGCGTGTTGAAGAATTTAAACTTAAGCAGATGTGGAAGTCACCGAACGGAACAATTCGTAATATTTTAGATGGAACAGTTTTCCGTGAACCCATCATCATTAAAAATATTCCACGTTTGGTACCAGGCTGGACCCAACCTATTGTGATTGGTCGACATGCTTTCGGAGATCAGTACAAGGCCACTGATACTGTAATCAAAGGTAAGGGAACCCTCAAAATGAGTTTTACTGGTGAAGACGGCAAATCTCAAGAGTGGGAAGTGTATAACTTCAAAGGAGATGGGGTTGCTCTTTGTATGTATAACACTGATGATTCTATCCGTGGTTTTGCCGAATCATGTTTTAATATGGCCTTGGTGAAAGGGTGGCCTTTATACCTATCCACCAAAAATACTATTCTCAAAAAATACGATGGCCGCTTCAAAGATATCTTCAATGAAATCTATGAAAAAGATTATAAGAAAAAATTCGAAGCCAAAGGTATCGTGTACGAACACCGTCTGATTGATGACATGGTTGCTGCTTGTATGAAGTGGAGCGGTGGATATGTTTGGGCCTGTAAAAACTATGATGGTGATGTTCAGTCAGATACAGTGGCTCAGGGATTTGGTTCTTTGGGACTTATGACCTCAGTTCTTATGACTCCAGATGGAAAAACAGTTGAAGCTGAAGCTGCTCACGGAACGGTAACTCGTCACTTCCGCATGCACCAGAAAGGTCAGCCTACTTCTACCAATCCTATGGCCTCTATCTTTGCATGGACTCGTGGACTTCTTCACCGTGGAAAGCTTGACGGTAACAAAGAGCTCATGACTTTCTGTGAAACTCTGGAAGATGTTTGTATTAAGACTGTTGAAGAAGGCAAAATGACTAAAGATCTTGCTGCCTGCATTCACGGAGACAAAGTGACAGCTGATAAATACCTCACGACTGAAGCATTCCTCGAAGCCATTAACCAAAATCTCCAAAAACGTTTGAAGTAAACTCACTCGCCCCGCACCTGCGGGGCTTTTTAAAACTATGCCAGAATTTCTCCGCAAGGTTCAATCTCTCACGACTATAGCTGCCATTGATCTTGGATCAAATGCCTTGCGTGCGGTAATTGTGAGAAAGGACGGAGATAGTATTGAAGTCGTAAAAAACTTTCGAGAGGCCCTTCGTTTGGGTGAAGATGTTTTTAATCATGGTCTGATTTCTGATGAGAAAATGAATCTCACAGAAGATGCCTTTATAAAGCTGCTCCATATTTTTACTGCCTACAATGTCACAGAAGCCCGAGCGGTGGCCACTTC
>CAMDDI010000202.1 GCA_945890905.1 Bacteriovorax stolpii | reverse complement strand
GAGTTCGTAGTTATACATATTGCGAGCACCCACTTGGAAAACCGAAGTGGTAGAAAGTAGCGTTTCAATTTGACGGGCATCAGTGACTTCAGTGATGAAATCAAAAGGAATTTCTTTTTTGAGTTTTGTAATGAGCTCCAAACCTTCATCTCCCAAACCCTGGAAAGATTTTGCGTTGGTTCTCATCTTATGAATCCCACCACGAATTAGTCTCGGGCGAGCAGGGTGAGAGAGGATTTGTCTCATCTGACTTTCTGATTCAATAGCACAAGGGCCTGCAATCAAAAAGAGATCGTGAGGACCAAAGTTCAGGTGGTTTTTTTCCATAGTGTTTCTACTCTGTAATAGGCCTGTTTTTTGTCCCTCATCTTTAGCTCATGATGCTGCACTTTGTGAAGGAATTAGAGAATAGTGTGGACATGATTACAGGAAATCCTTTATCTTTCGGGAATGTCATTTCCAACACCCTTTTATATAGGCCTTGTCCATGGGCCAATACGCTCCAAAGATGGTAAGGAGATCACCACTTCGGTGACAAACCTCGATATTCACGACATCGCTCGCTCCGCTCGGACTTTTGGATTTAAACGATATTTTTTGATTACCCCCATTAAAAATCAGCAGACCATGGTGAAGAAGATTCTGGGTTTTTGGGAAGCGGATTCTGGACTGATCTACAATCCTGATCGCAAGAATGCCCTGGCCGAAGCGGAAGTGATTGATTCCATACAGGACGCCATCAACGAGATCACTCGCATCGAAGGAAAGAAGCCGTGCGTTGTAGTGACCGGTGCAAATTTTGAAAAATATGACGGAAAAGAAAAAGAGCTTCTTGAGAAGATTCGCCTTGACGGTAACCCTATGTTCTTGTTATTTGGTACAGGATGGGGATTAACTGCTCCGGTTGTTGAACAGGCCGATTTTCGGCTAGAGCCTATTTTTGGCATAGCAAATGACGGATATAATCATTTGTATGTTCGTTCAGCAGTCGCAATTTATTGCGACCGACTGGCCCGAGCCTCTGGTTCTTAAATTTTATCCTTCCCTCTGGCCACATGTTGCGCGTAAGGAAGATTTGTTATGGAGATGTTATGAATTTGATCGATGTTGTTGAAAAAAAACATTCTAACCCAAACTCTGCAAAAATCATGGGCTTCAAAACCGGTGATACTGTTGAAGTAGCTGTTCGAATCAAAGAGGGTGAAAAGACTCGTATTCAAGTTTTCCAAGGTACATGCATCGCCATGAAACACCCTGGTCAAATGAACGGTCACTTTCGCGTTCGTAAGATTTCTGATGGTGTTGGCGTTGAACGTGTATTCCCATTCCACTCACCAGCTGTTGAAGGTGTGACGATTATTACTAAAGGTAAGTCTCGTCGTGCTAAACACAACTACCTTCGTGAGCGTACTGGTAAAGCTGCACGTGTTGCTATTGATTACTCAAGATAGTCAAAAACGTTTTCATTACACGAAAGGCTCCGTAAGGAGCCTTTTTTTTTGTTAGGTCTCAACATAGGTTACACATTTTGATCGAACTCAAATTGATTGAAAAATTCCCCTGCGAAATTCTCGCCGTAGATGAGGTGGGACGTGGTCCCTTAGGTGGACCAGTGGTAGTGGGTGCAGTCCGTGTTTGGATTGAAAATCAAGAACAGTTAAAAAATCTCTTAAAATTTTTAAAACCCAAAGGGATTAAAGATTCAAAGAAGCTCACCTCTGAGGGCCGGCTTAAAGTTTTAAAAAGACTCAGCATTGAGATGCTTACCTACCGTGAAAAAGGAATACTCAATTTCAAAGGAATTGAAGTTCATTTTGTGACTTGGGAAATGTGTCATGAGACCATTGACCGTGAAAATATCCTGGCAGCATCTTTGAGAGGAATGAGAGAGTCGGGTGAATTTCTTTCACAAGCGCAAAATAGTCAGACCACCATTCTCATTGACGGACATATGAAGCTTCGTTGGGGTAAGAGAAAATCTCCTTGGCATGAAATTCCCATTATTAAAGGTGATTCAAAATCTTTACTCATAGGTCTTGCCAGTATCATCGCTAAAGAAAAGCGTGATGCTCACATGAAAGAGATGCATGAGATCTACCCACAATACGGATTTAACACACACTTCGGATATCCAACCGCCTTCCATCGCAAGGCCATCGAAGTCCATGGGCCAAGTCCTATTCACCGGAAGACATTCAAAGGCGTTAAAGAATTCGTTGGGGCTTCAGACCGAACTTAAGCGCTCGCTGGAAATTCACCAACAAGGTATTCCGGTTTTAGTTTCAAGCTCACTTCTGCGTGGGCGTTCCATGGGACAGATTGATCTGTTGATCATGAAGAAAACCCAACATGGGTGGCTGCTTGAGTTCTTTGAGGTGAAAAACTCCGAAGTAGGAGTGGAGGCGATGGTGAAATCTCAGAATAAAAGACTCTTTGAGGCCCAGAGCTTTCTAGGGGCACTTTTTGGAGTGCCAGTTAAGCTTACAAGACTGATCGGATAATTGTTTTTTTTGCAAAAAGCCCAAAGAATCAATAAACTAATTATATGAGAAAATTTCTAAGTCTATTCTTTGTTGTTCTGCTTGTTTCTTCACTGGTTAAACCCGAGAGTGCTCGGGCCGAATTACCTGTTAAGGCACGCGCCTTTGCTTCCATTGTAGGGTACGGGACCGCAGGTGGAGCACTTCTAGGTGCTGCATCCATGGCCTTTGGAACTTCAACTCGTGCTGTGGCCCAGGGTGCTTCACTTGGTCTCTACGCCGGTATACTTTTTGGAGCTTATGTACTTGTGGCCCATCATAATAAACGCATGGGAAGCTACGACGACAACTCTTCGCCCTATAAAGATTCTTCGGACATTTATGGTGATGAATATAAAGAAGATGAAGGCGGCGGGGGAGATGGTCCTCAGGAAGATGCTGGGAATTTTATGACTCGCCATCAATTGCTTGAATCTAAATTTGCCCCAAATAAAAAGGGAGGAAATATCCCCCCTCTTCAAATTAATTTCTTACAGCTAAATTTTTAGTTTTCGAAAGTCTGAGTTCGGTTACCATAGCGCTGGTTAAGTCCGTCAGTCTCATCATTATCAAATTGCATAAGTTCAGCAACGTAATCTGCCTCATTAAGAGAGTAGAGCTTGAAGATCTTTAAGAATTCAGGCTTCACGTTGGAGAGATTAACCATAGCTTTGCGATTTTCTTTGAGAAACTTTACTGTCTCAACAAAATGGCAGATACCAGAAGAGCCCACAAAATCAATGGCTCCTAGATCAATGGTAATGGTAGAGTTGGGATTGTTGTTGGCTATAGATTGAAGTTCAGTTCTGAGAGGAGCACTTAAATCGTAGTTCAAATCCCCTTGCATATGAACGATAATATTTCCATTGGCGTCGCGAAGAACGTTGGCCTTCATACTCATGGGGTCATCTCCTTAATTGTGGTGCCCGATACAAGTAAGACTCTAACACGGATAAGAAAAGGGACCCACAGTGGGAAAAATCATTCTACTAAACACGCCGATTGGTAACCTTGGAGACCTCACACCTAGAGTTCTCGAGGCCCTCAAGACAGGTGAGACATTTGCCGTGGAGGATACTCGGGTATTCAGAGATCTTTTAGGCCATTTGGGAATTAGTTTTCAGGGCAAAAGAATCATGTCTCTCCATGATCAATCTGATGATGGTCAAGTGGATAAACTTCTTGAGTACGCTCAGAGTGGTGATTTATATGTGGCCTCAGAAGCGGGGAGTCCAATTGTTTCTGATCCTGCTTATCCCTTAGTGGTTGGTGCCTATAATAAAGGAATTAAGGTTGAATCTTATTCGGGAGTTTCAAGTCCTATAATGGCCTTAGAACTTTCTGGCCTGCCTCCTATTCCATTTCAATTTCATGGCTTTCTACCCCGAGAGTCTGGCAAAAGAAAAAAAGCTTTTCAAGAAGCGGGCTACGGAACTCATATTTTTTTTGAAGCACCAACGCGGGTTGAAGAAACTTTGGGGGAGCTGGCCGAAGTTTTACCTGATGTGCAAGTGGCCATGGTGAGAGAGCTTTCTAAGAAATTTGAACAGACTGTGAGATTTAAGGCAAGAGATTGGGAGACGGTTAAAAAAGACATCATGTTTAAAGGTGAATTTATTTTCCTCTTTCACAACGCAGCAGCTTCTTCTTCTATGATGAGTGGTGAGCTTAAGTCTTTGGCCCAAGATATTTTAGAAAATGGCTCTGGTCCCAAGCAAGTTTCAAAACTTTTAAGTCTTATTCTTGATCGACCCACTAAAGAAATCTACTTGTATTTAAGTCTAAATAAGAGGAAAGAGTAGCCTTTAATTGAGAATTGTTAAAGTTTCCTTTACAATAGTCAGATGAAGATACAAGTTCTCGGTGGTCATGGGGGTTTAGCCCAAGGTTGTTCTACAACTTCATTTCTCATTGATCATAAACTTCTTATAGATGCGGGAGCAGTGGCGTCTAAGCTGTCCGTTCTCGATCAATCACGCATCGATAATATTCTTATTTCTCATTGTCATTTAGATCACATTAAAGACCTGGCATTTATTTGCGATAATTGTTTTGGCGTTAAAGGCAAGCCTTTCGAAGTTTATAGTCACACCACAGTGAATGACATTATCAAGCGACATTTGTTAAATGATATTGTGTGGCCCGATTTCACCAAGCTTCCCAACGAAATGAATCCTACCATGCACTTGAATAATTTAATTCCTGAGAAGAAAATTCGTATCGCTGATTACGATGTGACACCTGTTAAAGTGAAGCATCCCTTGGATGCCATGGGATATATTGTAGAAAATCAAGAGTCTGCCATTCTTTTTACTCTTGATACTGGTCCAACTGAACGCATTTGGGAGCTTGCCCGGAAAAATAAAAAACTCAAAGCGATCTTTACTGAAATAAGTTTTCCCAATCGCTTTCAGAGTGTCGCAGATGTTTCTGAACATCACACGGCCCAGACCTTACGGCCTGAATTAGAGAAAATGCCCTCAGATATTCCCATCATCTTGACTCACCTAAAGCCCAACTTTCGTCATGAAATTCTCAAAGAAGTAGAAGCTCTAGGTCTTAAGCGCATTCACGTCTTAGAAAAAGACGGCGAAGTTTTCAATTTTTAATTAGCGAATACCCTGAAGAATTGTAGTAGGTGCATAGCCTGGAGGTGGTGCAACCGACGTGTTGGGGAGGGCCGTGACTGTTTGACATTCTCTATAAGTTTTTGAATGATCACTATCTTTAGTGAGAATCGCACAAACTGAGTAGTTTGCTCTTTCTTTTGGAGCTGGATACAACATGACCTTACCACTGATTGGTGTGGAGGGTTTTCTCAACCATGAAAGAGTATATCCAGTAGGTACTTTTGTTTTATCCTCATTAATAGTTACTTGAAGAGGCTGAGTTGTTGGTGTCGGATCAACTGTGGTCAAAACTAATTTAGGTTCTGGCTCAGGAACAGCTGGGCCAGGTGTGTTTGTACCAGGTGTGAAAGTTCTCGAACAAGAAAGTCGTTCTTCAATTCCGGTAAATTTAATAGAAGGCGAATCCGTCAAACCAGAATTTGGTTTTGGGACTGCATTTTTTTCTGCTGCGTCTTCGGGAATTAATTCTGCTGGTGTTGTTGGTGCCGCTGGTGTTGCATCTTCTGCATCTGCTTCACCTTCTGCAGAACCATCTTCTTCGGCTGCTGCTGGAGTGACTGCGGAACGTGTATATGTACAAGTATAAGTTGGTACGACAACTGGAGCAGCAGTGGCCACTGATGTTACTGGATCACCAGTTGCTGGAGCTGAAGTTGACGCTGCAGTTGTAGCAGCGACAGGATTTGGAATACAAGTGGCCTGACAAGCTTGGGCAGTATTGTTGATTTCAGTTGCTGGCCCAGGTAACTGAGGTGAACCACCACCCGTTGGACCATCGGGAGTTTCATCAGGAGTTCCAGGGGGAGTTTGAGCGGGACCGGCAGGTCCTCCAGGACCAGTACCTTCAACTTGCAGGTTCGGA
>CAMDDI010000201.1 GCA_945890905.1 Bacteriovorax stolpii | reverse complement strand
GTCTAGATCTTTTTTTGAATGCTAATAGTGGATATGCACTTGATCAGGGTCTCTCACTTTTAAGTGGAAACTTACATGAGATTTACCAAGATATTTATGATCTTTTCACCCAACACAAGGCTGCCCTTGAGCTTTCTATCGATTTTAGTGACGACGTAGGCGACGTGGCATCCAAAGCTCTCTTTAATAAAACACTCCATGATCTTTCGGAAAAATTTGAAACCCTTGCTCGAAGAGTGGCCCCACAGGATCAAAACCTTCTGCAGCCAGAGATTGTTTTGGCGGGACTTCCTAATTCTGGAAAGAGCTCGCTCTTTAATTTTATGCTAGCAGATGAGCGGGCTATTGTTTCTCCCATTGCAGGAACTACCCGGGATTTTCTCTCTGAAAGTGTAGTGATTGAGGGTGTAAAATATAAACTCGTCGATACTGCCGGTGTTAGAACTTCACTTGATAGTATTGAGGTAGAAGGTGTTCGCCGCAGTCATCAGAAAATAGCGAAGAGTTTTTTTAGCATTCTGCTTATCAATCCTTTTGAAATGAATGAAGGCTTCTCAGAATTTCTAAAAAATAATTTTGATGTGATGTTTTTCACTCACTCTGATGTGGCCGGTTTTGAAGCCGCTAAAGATCTAGTGCTAAAATCACACCCTGCTCTTGGTTCTATAGGGGCGCTGGATTTAACCCACGCTGATCGTAAGTGGGAGAAATTCTTGCACGAATCCATTAATAAAAAATATTTAGATAAAACTTCTGGGCATCCCATACTCCTGGATCGGCACAAGTCATTGATTTTAAAGGGGAAACAAATATTGTTTAACTATCAGAACCTGGCTGAAACCGAGAATGATGTAGCAATTTTGTCTTCTGAATTAAATACCTTGGCCCATTGTATTTCTGAACTCGTGGGTATAGTTTCGCCGGATCAAGTTTTAAACTCTATTTTCTCGAACTTTTGTATCGGAAAGTAGAATTGTTCCACGTGGAACAAAGAGATCCTTCATGAAAATATTCGACATAATAATTATTGGTGGCGGCCATGCCGGAATTGAAGCAGCTCACATTGCTTCCCAGTTCCAATTGGACATTGCCTTGATTACCATGCCCCATATTGCATTAGGTTCTGCTCCCTGCAATCCTTCTGTTGGTGGAGTAGGGAAAGGACAAGTTGTTCGAGAGCTTGATGCTCTTGGTGGCATCATGGGAATTCTTGCAGACAAAGCTGGAATACAGTTTAGAACACTGAATGACTCGAAAGGATTTGCGGTTCAGTCCACTCGAGTACAGATTGATAAGTCCCGTTATTCTGATGCAGCCGAAGAACTCATTGCTACCATTCCAAACATCACAGTCATTCGAGAGAAAGTTTTAAGTTCACTCCGTGAAGAGCAAGATTATCTTATTCAAACTTCAGATCGGTCCTACAGGGGCAAAAAAGTTATCATGACAGTGGGAACTTTCCTAAATGGTAAGTTGCACACGGGTAGTGAGACAACCCTTGGAGGTAGAATCGATTGTGAGCCCTCTCAGGGCCTAAAAGACATTTTTTCTGAAATTAAAACAAATTCTCAAAGATTTAAGACTGGAACTCCTCCAAGACTGAATAAAACCACAATTGATTATTCAAAACTTGAAGAACAGCCATCAGATTCTACGGTAAGAAACTTTCACTGTATGAATTCTCGATTTGAAAGAGGCACAAAGCAAGTTTCTTGTTATCTCGCCCACACTAACCAAGCAACAATGGAAGTTATTCGGGCGAATAAAGAGAAATCCCCCATGTTTAACGGACAAATTAAAGGAACTGGTGCTCGCTATTGTCCTTCAATTGAGGATAAAGCTTTCCGGTATCCAGATAAACATGTTCATCATGTATTTATTGAACCAGAAGGGTTAGACCTCAACACTGTTTATCCTTCAGGTATTTCTTCTTCTCTACCAAAAGATGTTCAAATATCCTATGTTCGCTCAATTGAAGGTCTAGAAAACGCAGAAATCGAAGTTTACGGATATGCGGTTGAGTATGATGTTGTAGATACCACTGAATTAAACCTCACCTTGGAGCATAATTCCATTCCAGGACTCTATTTTGCGGGACAAGTGAACGGTACTTCTGGCTATGAAGAAGCCGCTGGGCAGGGATTAATTGCTGGCGCGAACGCGGCCTTATCACTTTTAGGCATGGAGCCTCTTATTTTGAATCGTCACGAGAGCTATATTGGAGTCATGATAGAGGATTTAACCTCAAATCTTCGAGACGAACCCTATAGACTCTTTACCGCTAGGTCCGAGAACCGTCTATTTATACGCGAGGATAACACACTTCAGAGAATGTACCCTTATAGGGCGCAATTGCTCTTGAATAGGCCCTTAGACTTCTATCAGAGAGACTTTTCTGAGCAGCTTGAGATCATTTCCACCTTCTGTGATGAGACCATGATCCCAGAAACATCTCCCCTGATGAGCAAATTTTCCGGAGAAGGTGAGTTGCAAAAGCTCACTCGCCGCATGTCTGTGACTGAAATTTTGAAACAGGCCTGGCTCAATCCTATCTCAACCTTTGAAGAAATTTTGAGTTCTTTCGGCATAAGTCTTGATCCAGATCTTATTCGAACCATCGCCATTTCTAAAAAATATGAGGGCTACATCAAGCGTGCCGACGGTCAGTACGAGCGGTTAAAAAAGATGGATGGAATGAGGATTAGCTGGAACGAGATCACTTCCTCCAACAACATATCCTTTGAATGTAAGCAAAGAATCATCCGAATTAAGCCCGAAACCTTCGGTCAACTCAAGCTCATTGAGGGGATTAGACCTGCCACTCTGGCAGTTGTCGCGGCAAAGGCCCTCTAATGCTGGACTTCTCTATTCGTTACCTCCATGTCTTAAAGACCAAGCTAGCAGGGCTCAATCTGACCAATATCCTGGATCAGGACGAGTTTTATCATAAGCAGATTTTGGATTCCATAAACCCATACCTTCAGTCTGAACTCTTTAAGGCTCACGTTCAAAAGACCAAGCTAATAGTAGACGTTGGTTTTGGTGGAGGTTTTCCGATCCTTCCTCTGGCAAAGCTGCTGCCTGACGTACAGTTTGTAGGGGTAGAATCGAAGAGAAAGAAAGTAGATGCGGTAAAGCTAATTGCTGAAGAGCTTGGATTGGCCAATGTAAAACTTGTTCATTCGCGACTTGAAGATTTCCTTTTTGATAGGCCAGCGACTGTTACTTTTAAAGCAGTGGGAACCGTTTCAGATTATCTCCCCATCATCAACCGTACACATTCAAATCTTTCTGTATTTTTCTATAAGGGACCAAACTTTATGGAGCTAGAAGGTGCCCAGATTGAGAAGCTAAAATCTTGGAAGTTTGAAGAGAATCAAGAAATTAGCGTCCCTGGAACACAGCAGCGTTTTTTGGTCTCATTTTCCAGTACAAATGTTCCACGTGGAACACCTAAAACGCTTGTCAATCTCTCCGATTTTCTCTAAATTCAATCACCCAAAACAATCTTTGTGAGGACCTAAATGGCTAAAATCATTGCGATTGCAAACCAGAAGGGTGGTGTCGGAAAGACGACCACTTCAGTCAACCTTGCGGCATGTCTCGCCGCAGCAGAAAAAAGAACATTACTCATCGATTTAGATCCACAAGGGAACGCTAGTTCTTGCCTGGGAATTGATAAAGAAATCTTCGCCAAATCTAACGTGTATCACGCTCTTATTAATGAAGAGAGTTTTGAGAGCTGTACTTATCAAACTGAACTACCGCTTCTTGAAGTGTGTCCTTCAAATAATGATCTAGTAGGTGCAGAGCTTGAACTGGTGCATATGTTTGCACGCGAATCAAAACTCAAAACAGCTCTTGAAACTATTTCTTCTAAATACGACTACATCATTATTGATTGTGCTCCTTCACTTAACCTCTTAACAGTGAACGCTCTTACGGCAGCTCAAAGTTATTTGGTTCCGATGCAGACTGAATATCTCGCGATGGAAGGTCTCTCTCAATTATTGAATACTGTTCGCTTGATTCGCGCTTCACTCAATCCGAAACTCGCTCTCGAGGGTATCCTTCTTACGATGTACGACTCTCGTAACAACCTTTGTAAATTGGTTGCTAATGATTTGATGACTCATTTTAAAGACGACATCTTAAAATCAATAATTCCTAGAAACGTGAAGCTCTCTGAATGCACTAGTTTCGGAAAGCCTATTATTCTTTACGACATTACTTCAAAAGGCAGTGAAGCTTACCTATCACTGGCCCGCGAGATCATCTTGAAATCGGAAAAAGCTCCCGAGGCTCAGGCCCCAAAGCTTCCGACAAGTCAGATCCCAAAATTTGAAGATTACCAAATCAATCATTAGGAGAACGAGTTATGCAAAAAAATAGCAAGATCCAGTTAGGTAAAGGTATGGCCGCTCTCTTGGGAAATAGCCCTGGCTATAATGATGCCCCTATAGAACCAAGACGCGAAATTCAGATTGAAACTCAACCCATGCTGGTTGATGTAGAAAAAATTGTCGCCAATAAAGCTCAGCCCCGTAAAATTTTCAAAGAAAAAGATCTTCTCGAGCTTTCTGAATCAATTAAAGAAAATGGCGTCATTCAGCCGTTACTTGTGATTGAGAAAGAAGGTATGTTTGAAATCATCGCAGGGGAGAGAAGATTCAGAGCTTCTAAGCTTGCGGGTCTCACAAAAGTTCCTGTGATAGTTAAGCGCGCGACTAAAAAAGATGTCCTAGTGATGTCTATTATTGAAAACGTTCAGCGCTCTGACTTGAACTGTGTAGAAGAAGCTCTCGCATATTTTCAACTCATGAACGAATTTGAACTGACTCAAGAAGAAGTGGCCAAAAAAATTGGTAAAGAGCGTTCTACCATCGCGAACTTTCTTCGAATCCTTAAACTTCCAAAAGATGTCATCGTGTCACTTCAGAAAGACCTTCTTTCTTTTGGTCACGCAAAAATCCTCGTGGGAATTAGTGATGATGAAACCACTAAGCGCTTAGCTAATGAAGTGATCACTAAACAGCTTTCAGTTCGTGAACTTGAAGAGCTTGCAAAAAAATCTAAAAAACCTACGAAGAAGGCAACGGACAATAAATTTATAGCTGAGCAGTATACACAGCTAAGAAATAAACTTGAGCAGAAGACCGGTTATCATTTCGCAGTGAAAGGCAAAAAAAACGGTGCCGGAGAAATCATGATCAAATTTAGCAACGAAGCTGAGTTTAATGATATATTCTCTTATCTGATGAAATAAACCTCGAGGACTCATGGCCCGTAAAAATGATATTTGCGCCATCATTGAAGAAGGTTGCAAATTTGAAGGCAACTTGTCATTTAGTGGAACCGTTCGAATTGCTGGTTACGTGACCGGTAGTATCTTTTCTAACGATACCCTCATCATCTCTGAGGGTGCGGTCATCAACGCAGATATTAACGCCAATATTGTGATCATTTCAGGTTCAGTGAAAGGAACCATTCGCGCATCTTCGCGAGTGGAGATAAGACGCCCTGCGAGATTTGAAGGGACTGTGACCAGTCCAAGTTTGATCGTGGAAGAGGGCGTTATTTTCCATGGAATCACGAAGATGAAAGACAAAAAATAAGACCCAAACTCCTTGACGAAACCTCGCCTCGGGCTTAAAAAATTACTGCAATTAAATTCGATTCACATTTAAGGTAAACCTCATGGATACGGTAACTGCTATCTTCACGCAGCTGGGTGTAGATTCTACATTGCTGCCTCAATTTATCATTGTTGTTATGGTCTTTATTTTAGCCCAGTTTTTATTTCTCGGAAAACTTCAAAACGTTCTCGAAACTCGTGAAGAAAAAACCGTCAAACTTGAAAACTCTGCTGATGAAACAATCGAAAAAGTTTCCATGATGAAATCAGAGTACAAATTGAAAATCGACGAAGCCAATCGTTCGACTTTAAAAAATGCCACTGATAAAAAACAAAAAATTAGTCACAAACTCACTGAACAATATCGTCAAACTGAAAAAGAAGTTGGTCAATTCATTGATCAATCCCGCAATGAATTCACAAAAGAA
>CAMDDI010000200.1 GCA_945890905.1 Bacteriovorax stolpii | reverse complement strand
ATCATTGAGGATTTTAAAATTTTCTGCATTCTTCATGGCACGACCACCAGAAACAATAATATTGGCTTCTGTTAAGTCTACTTTTGTTGAAGCTGCTTTAATCATCTCTTTAATTGCAGCACGAATCTCACCAGCGTTAGCAGCAACATCAGCTGCTGCTCCAGCACCAGCAGTTGGATTTGCAGTCATTCCAAGAGCATTGGGACGAATGGAAACAAAGTGTGGTTTTGGTCCAGTGATTTCAACTTTAGCTAAGCATTTACCAGCAAAAAGCGGGCGTGTGCCAGCGAAGACTCCACCGTCAAAAACAAAGTTCACTACGTCTGAAGCAAGACCAGCATCAAACTTAGTCGCTAAACGCGGAAGAAGATCTTTACCCATAGAGGTTGCACCACCGAAAACATAGTCATAGCTTTTTGACTTGATGAATTCAGCAAGAGCATTGGAGTAGCCCTCAGGAGAATACTTATCAAGGTTTGCACCTTTGAGTTTATGAACATTCTGAGCACCGTGCTTAGCGAGCTCTGCTACTTGATCAGCAGCAATGTCGCCAATCACAGCTACGTCAGCGGTTTGTCCGGCAAGCTTGCCTAAGATCTCAAGTGTAACGGGTTTAACTTTTCCGTCATGAAGTTCAGTAAATACTAATACGTTGGCCATAAAATTATTTCCTTTAAATTTTTAGAGAATTTTAGCTTCTGTACGAAGCAATCCAACTACCTGAGCTACAACATCTTTCTGTTTAGCAGCATCAGTAGCATCAAATTTTTTCCCTGCTGGTTTTTCAGGTGGAAGTTTAAATCCAGAATATTTAACTCTGCGATCTGCATCCGATACGCCAACATCCCCAAGAGAATATTGCGCCATTGGTTTTTTCTTGGCCTTCATAATTCCAGGAAGAGAAGCATAACGAGGAGTATTTAATCCTTTGTTCGCAGCAAGAACGCAAGGGGTGCTGACTTCATAAACTTCTAAAGCACCGCCCTCGACTTCGCGCTTAACCTTAACAGTAGTACCTGCGAGTTCGAATCCTACGATAACCGATACTGAAGGAAGTTTCAGCATTTCTGCCAAGATTTGCGGAACTTGAAGTGCATCATCATCAATAGCTTGTTTTCCGGCCAAGATTAAATCTGGTTTTTTTCCAGATTTCTCGATGGCACCTTTTAGAGCTTTAGCAATTGAGTATGAGTCTAAATTGTCTCCGGCTTCAACCAAGGCTGCATCATCTGCGCCCATGGCCATGGCCGTTCTTAGAGCTTCTGTATCTTTTACTGATCCAACACGGATAACAGTTACATTAGCAGCGGGATTTGCAGTTTTAATCAAGAGAGCTTGCTCAACAGCGAATTCATCATAAGGATTCATGATCCATTTGATGGATGATGTTTCGATGAAACTTCCATCACTAGTAGGCGTGATTTTAGTTTCGGTGTCGGGGACTTGCTTTACGCACACGAAAATATTCATAACTTCTCCTTTTAGAGTCTTAAATTATTTTAGTAATTCCCGGGCCATCACTAGACGTTGAATCTGAGAAGTCCCTTCGTAAATTTGAATCAGTTTTGCATCTCTCATGAGTTTTTCTACAGGATACTCGCGGCTATAACCGTATCCACCATAAATCTGAACCGCGTCCGTGGTGATTTGCATGCAAGAATCTGCAGCAAAAGCTTTAGCATAAGAAGCTACTTCAGTATTTTTTAAACCCTGATCACACATCCAGGCTGCTTTATGAACAAGAAGTCTTGAAGCTTCCACTTTCATTCCCATTTCTGCGATCATAAATTGCACGGCTTGATGTTTTGAAATAGTGACACCGAACTGGGTGCGCTCTTTTGAATACTGAATAGATAGATCCAGAGCTCTTTGAGCTCCACCCACGGCAGAAGAAGCCACCAGAGGTCTTGAGTGATCAAGAGTACTCATAGCAATGGCCCAGCCTTCACCCGGCTTGCCTAGCATATTATCTTTGGGAACTTTTACATTATTAAAGCGAACGGCCCGCGTATCAGATGAGCGATGTCCCATCTTATCTTCTTTTTTTCCTATCTCAATTCCTGCTGACTTTGGATCAATCACGAGGGCAGAGATACCTTTGTGTTTGAGATTCACATCAATGGTTCCGTAAACCACGAAAAGATGAGCGTAACCAGCGTTGGTGATCCACATTTTCTCGCCACTTACTATCCAGTGATCTCCACCGTCTTTAAAAGTCGTTTTGATTCCACCTGCATCTGAGCCATTTCCTGGTTCAGTTAAGCAGAAAGAGGCAATTCTGAATTCTTCAGTGAAGGGAGTGAGAAACTTTTTTTTCTGCTCATCACTTCCACCAATCACGATGGGAAGGAGAGCAAGATCATTGGCCATAAACGAAGTGTTCATGCCCATACATCCATAGGCCAGAGCTTCAGAAATGATGACTCCATCAAGGCCAGTGAAACCTGGACCACCGTATTCAGCGGGAATACACGTATTGCAGAGACCAAGTTCCCAAGCTTTTTTAAAAATAGCTTCAGGAAATTTCCCCGTTTCATCGTGTTCATGAGCTTGAGGAATCATTTCATTGCGTGCAAATTTTAATGCTAGCTCTTTTATTTCACGCTGCTCAGAAGTTAGGGAGAAATCCATGCAATTCCTTAAGCCATTTATGACTTAGACGGGTGTAGCCTCTACTTTGAAGGACTCTGGAATTGTAAAACATTTTTCGATTGTTTGAAAGAACGGTAATTCGCGTAATGGACGAATCACAAAACTTCGCTCTAACCAGCGGGGGTGGGGAATTGAAACTTTATTAGTCTGAATCTCTTCAAGATTCCAAAAAACAATATCCAGATCTATGGTACGAGGTCCACGACTCACGTCTCTTGTTCTTCCCATACGCATCTCGAGTTCGAGCAGAGTGTTCATGACTTGATCTGGAGCTAGCGGGGGAATTTTAAATTCAAGTACCTGATTAAAAAAGTCTGGTTGGCTTTCGTAATCCACCGCTCTGGAGCGATAAATTCGACTGGCAGCAATAAGAGAGAAATGATTTTGTAATTCGACTTGGGCCTGGGCCAGTGACTCTAAGGGCGACCCGATATTAGAACCAGTTGCGATGATCAGCGACATTACTTTTTCTTTTTTCCATCATCTAAAGGCTTATCAGTTTTGATGTCCGGGTAATTTTCAAGCAGTGATGGGAAGGCTGATCCCTTAGGTGATACTGGGTCACCTTTTACTCCACAACTTGGGAGAAAAAAAAGTGAAGAGAGAGTGATGAGGAAAATAATTTTAAAACTCAATGGCAAATCCAATGTTTAGAATATCTGTTCCGAGGTCGGCTTTGATAAACCATCCCGGAACTAATCTTCTTAAAATGGTCACTCCAAAAACAGGCCCCGATTTTTTGAGGTCATCAATGGCTTTTAGTTCAGCTTCGTTCTGTTCGGCAGTATTGGTATCACTCTTTCCGGCCGCTGGACTTGAAATCGTGTAACTCTGCCAGCCAGCATAGGGCATAAAAAAAGTGTAAAGTGGACCTTTAATATTGTATTTCAAACGGGCGATTAAATGATTGGAAACTGTCTGTACATCATTGGCCGGATATTTTTGAAAGTTTGCTCTTCCGTAAATACCTTCGATAAAATAATTGTCAGAAAATTGGTAAGCCCAGGCAATTCCAAATTCAGTGGCTCTTGCAGTTCCGCCCCCGGCAGTTTCAGTTTGTGGAGCGGTTTTATACCCAGCGCCAACACTCACAACGTTATCGGGTTTAATATGCCGGTTCTTATTATCATCAAAAACACCGATCTCATCTTCGATGACTACGTCCCCTGTATAAAGATCATCTTCGGATTTAATTTTTGAATCTTTTCCATCTGCGGCTGCAACCTCTGCTGCTTTTTTAACGGCAAATGCTGAATCATCTCCACGAACAATTTGCACATCCATATTTCGACGAAGGCGACCCCATTGGGCCATAGAATAGATCTTTAAAATTTTAATTCCTACTTGCCCTTGATGATTTTTGGCCACCACCGCACGGGCCGCCAGCTTATTGTCCAACGCCAGAGACACGAAATCTCCCGGACCCATTTGGGCATTGTTATTGGTCACCACAAAGATCTTTTTGGAGGCGGAAATAATTTTTATTGTCTCGGTGAAAACATTCTCACCATTAGTCGCGGCTTGGGAAAGATTGGCATCTTCCACTAAAGATTGGGCCTTTAATTGAGAAAAACTTCCCAAAAATAGGCAGAAACAAACAAGATTTAGCTTAAAAATTTTCATCTTCTCTTTCATTCTAAGTAATTAACGCAACAACGTAAACGATCAAAAATAATGTTAAATTGATTGATTGAGTCAAGATTTATGGCACTATTCATACTACGCTTTTTCTTATGCATACTCAGGAGAAATTCATGTCAGAAACGGCTATCAACCGCCTTGCGAGTTCAGCGAATCCCATGTTCGTTGTGGTGGCCGGAAATATCGGAAGTGGGAAGACCACACTCACAAAAAAACTATCTGAGCGCTTAGGCTGGAAGCCGCACTTTGAATCAGTTCAAGATAATCCTTATCTCTCTGATTTCTACGCTGATATGAGCCGCTGGTCTTTTCCGTTGCAAGTATATTTCCTTAACCATCGCTTCAATGCCCATAAAGAAATTGAAAATTCTCCGGCCAGCTCTATTCAAGATCGTTCTATCTATGAAGATGCCAATATCTTTGCCCGTGCATTGTATGAATCGGGAAAACTCGACGAGAGAGATTACCAAAATTATCGTTCACTGTTTGAATCCATGATCCAATATCTTAGTCCTCCGACTTTAATGATCTTCCTTCGTCGCTCGGTTCCTAAACTTCAGGAGCGGATCAAGCAGCGCGGTCGTGATTATGAGCAGTCAATTCCTGTGGAGTACCTCTCTAGTCTTAATAACTATTATGATGACTGGTATTCTCACTACAGTATGGGCAAATCCCTGATCGTAGATACTGACGAACTAGATTTCCTCGATAACGAAGAACATTTTAGTCGATTGGTTAAACGCATCGAAGATTCAATTGACCAAAAAGATATGTTTTTTTATTTTTAGTAATTAGCAATATTTACCCCCTCCTAAATAGAACGCGAGTATAATAAACTTATCTTGTGTCATTTTCAGGGAGTGAATATGAAGCTAATGCCATGGTTGGTAATACTTTTCTTGAGCGTAAGTGCGTGCTCAGGTTCTAAGTCAGCAAAAAAAGTTAACGAAGAAACGCCTCAAATTGAATTATCAGATGCTGATGAGTTCATCGAAAATCCTTCTGAAGAAGTTGTAGCTGCAACAGAAGAACCTGTTGTAGAAAGTGCAGAACCCATGGAAGAGCCTGTTGTGACTGAAACTGCCGAAGAGCCAGTTGAAATCACCAATGAGACAGTTGCCGCTGTCGCAGTTTCAGCTCCAAGTGCAACGTCTGGCTCAACTATGCAATACACCGTGAAGAAAAATGAAACCTTGATGCTTATTTCTTTTAAGCTGTATGGTGACTACGAAAAGTGGAAATCAATCGCAAATCAAAACCGTGACAAGCTCAAAGGGTCAACTCAACTGAGTGAAGGAATGGTTCTTGATTACATTTCGCCGGCCCAAGAGTTTGTTTGGAATCCTGAAGGTCTTCCTTACCTCATTCGCACCGGAGACACGTTGGGAATTATCTCTAAGAGTGTCTACAGTACAACTAAGAAATGGAAACTCATCTGGGACAACAACCGCCCCCTTATTAAAGATCCAAACCGGATTTTTGCGGGCTTCACCCTTTATTATTTAGAAAACGGTCGTGAAGTCGCTTCTGGAATTTAAATCTCCTTATTCACTTAAATATCAAGTGCCCTCGCAGTTTGCGGGGGTTTCTTATTTATTACTTCTGCTCATCTTGCTCTCGGGTTGCGGTAGCTTCACTGTTCCATTCTGGAAAAATAAAAAAACTGGGTTACTGAGTGGTGATTATCAAGATATGTCTTCTCGGGATTATGCTGATCATCTGGCGTCACTCAAAAATCCATTTCTTGCAACACCTGGAGTTAAAACGTTAAGAACCGATGGTGTGATTAATAAATATT